>CAYXLY010000006.1:0-24915 GCA_964466005.1 uncultured Spirochaetaceae bacterium
CCTGTTCTTCCCGATCGAGGTCGCCGTCGCGTCGACGGCCGTGGTCCATGCGGCGAACAACCTCTTCAAGGTCGGCCTGCTCGCGCGGGAGGCCGCTCGGGAGGTCGTCGTGCGGTTCGGACTGCCAGCCGTGGCGGCCTCGTTCGTCGGCGCACTGCTGCTCGCCGGGCTCGCCGATCAGCCGACCCTCGTGCGTTGGTCGGCCTTGGGTCGCGATGCCGAGATCACCCCGCTGAAGCTCGTCATGGGCGTGCTGATCCTGGTCTTCTCGGCCTTCGAGCTCGTGCCCGCGTTGCGCTCCTTGCGGGCTCCCGTGCGCTGGCTGCCGTGGGGCGGCGTGCTGTCGGGATTCTTCGGGGGCCTCTCCGGCCATCAGGGCGCCCTGCGCGCGGCTTTCCTGACGCCGCTCGGGCTCAGCCCGACGCAGTTCGTCGCCACGCAGGCGGTCCTCGCCTTGCTGGTCGACGCCGCGAGACTCGTCGTCTACGGCTGGGCGCTGTCGGGGCTCGGTGGCAGCGATCCCCGCGACTCGATTCCGTGGAATCTCGTGGGATTCGCGACGGCCTCCGCTTTCGCCGGGGCCTATCTCGGCAAGCGTCTGCTCCCGAAGCTGACGTTCGCGGGGCTGCAGCTCCTGGTGGGCGTCCTGCTCGGGATCGTCGGAATGGCGCTGGCTCTGGGGATCGCCTGAGGCCGGGTCGGGAGCCGGTCCCTCCGAGATCGAGGCTCTCGACCTCAGGAGGGCTTCGGGGGCGGCCTGGACCCGAGCCCACTCGACCGCTGGATCGCTCTTTCGACCGGTCGGGGATCCATCACGCGATCCTCGATTCTATGATCCTCGAAGGCGATCCCTTCAGTCCGTCGTCACTTCGAGGAGTCCTCTCATGAATCGCATCCCCGCGGCCGCCCTGGCGGCCCTCCTGCTCTTCGCGCTCGCCACGTCGGGCTGCTATTCGGCGCCGATCATGCCGCCCAACGGCGTCGTCTACACCGACATCGAAGCGCCGCTCAGCCCCGTGGCGTTCGGACGGTCCATCGGGGCCCGCAAGGGCGAGGCCTCGTCCCAGTCGATCCTGGGCCTCGTTGCCTGGGGTGACGCCAGCGTGGAGGCGGCCGCCCGCGACGGCCTCATCACCGAGCCGAAGCACATCGACTACGGCTACTTCAACGTGCTCGGCGTCTATCAATCCTTCACGACCATCGTGCGTGGGGATTGAGTCATGAGAAGACAGACGGGCGTCGCGACCGCGCTCCTTCTTCTCGGGCTCGGACTCGGGCTCTCGCTGATCGGGTGCGCCGGAGCCGGAGGGGGCCTGAGCGCTCAGGAGAGCCGGGCTCTGCAGGTGGGCGAGACGAAGGCCGCGGTCGTTCCGCCTCTGGGGGTCCTCTACAGTCGGGTCCGAGCGCCTGCGACCGCCGATCTGCCTCGGCGGGTGGGGGCGCGGCGAGGAGTGGCGACGACGACCCAGATCGCGACGCCGCCGCTGCCGGGCATCGCGCCCCCGATCCCGTTGATCGCCTGGGGTGACGCGAGCCTGGAGGAGGCCGCGGCAGACGGCGGGATCGAGCGGATCACTCACATGGACTACCAGCTGACGGTCATCCTGATGATCTGGCGTCGCTTCGAGCTGATCGCCTACGGCGACTAAGGGTCCATCGACGTACGCTTGCCCTGGCCTCGCGCCCGGCTGGAAGGCTCGCTCGAGGGTCCAGGACGAGGGATCCGGGCCTGTGCGTTCCTCTGCACGCTCTCCCTCCGCTCCCCGGCTCGAGCTCCGGTCCGAGCCGGGCTCCCGTTCCTCGCTGCGTCCCCGTCCCCGTCCCCGTCCCCATCCCATCCTGGCCCCACTCGGCCCCGCCTACGGCCAGCGATCACGTCCCGCTGGGGTATCGTTCCGTCTCCACGGCATACGAGCTCGAAGCATCGGGGAGACGAGTGGGATCCGGTCCTCCGCAAGAGAACGACGGGGCCATCGCGCGCGGCACGCCGGACCCGGCCCGACGGGATCCGGGCGCCGGGGAGCGCACGGTCGTCGAGGACGGCGGGGCCGAGGCGGATGCGGGTCCGATCCACGTCGCCTGGCGAGGCGGGGAAGCGGGCGAGGAGCGGTGCGAAGCCACCTTCCACGACGCGTTCACGCTCGGGCGGGATCCCCGCTGCGACATCTCACTGACCGACTCGTCCGTGAGCCGCTCCCATGCCCGGGTCCATCCCGCTGCCGGTCGCTGGCATGTCGAAGACCTCGGTAGCGGCAACGGCACGCTCCTCGACGACGTCCGCATCCGGGAGGCGGTCGTCCCGCGGAGCGCCACCCTCCAGCTCGGGACGGGGACGCGCATCCTGCTCCAGGCGCCGAACGCGCCCGCGGAGATGAGCGAGGAGACGATCGCTCGCCGCTACTTCGGAGCCGACGAGACCGGCGAGGTCGGGGGACGCACGCGGCTGCTGCGCGACGCCTATCGCCGGGTCGATCGCCGCCAGAAGCGCCGCTACCGGGTGATCATCGCCGGGATCGCCGCTCTGCTGGTCGCCAGCTTCGGCGTCGGCCTCCATCAATACCGGGCGCTGGCGCGGACGCGCGAGCTCGCGACCGAGATCTTCTACAGCATGAAGGCCGTCGAGCTCCAGGTCGCCCGTATCGAGGAGCGCGTGCGGGAGGCGGGCGATCCGGCGCTGCTCGACGAGATGGAGATCCGCCGCGAGGAGGTCCGTGCCCTCGAGCGCGAGTACGACCGCTTCCTCGAGGAGCTCGACGTGCTGGGCGCGGGCCTCTCCGAGCAGGACCGGGTCATCCTGCGGGTCGCGCGGCTCTTCGGCGAGTGCGAGCTCACCATGCCTCCCGACTTCGTCGCCGAGGTGAAGCGCTACATCCACGAGTGGCGACTCTCGCCCCGCCTCGAGCGCGCGATCGAGCGGATGCATGCCCAGTCGCTCACGCCGCTCGTCGTCGAGGCGATGCTCGAGCAGCATCTGCCTCCGCAGTTCCTCTACCTCGCGCTGCAGGAGAGCAGCTTCGACAACGACGCCGTCGGCCCGAAGACCCGGTTCGGGATCGCCAAGGGCATCTGGCAGTTCATTCCGTCGACGGCCCGCCGCTACGGGCTGCGCACGGGGCCGCTCGTCGAGCTGCCCGTGGCGGACCCGAACGACGATCGCCATGCGCCCGAGCTCGCGACGCGCGCCGCCGCCCGCTACCTGCGCGACATCTACTCGCGCGACGCCCAGGCCTCGGGCCTGCTCGTCATGGCCTCCTACAACTGGGGCCCCAACAACATCCGGCGCCGCATCCGCGAGATGCCCGCCAATCCCCGCGAGCGGAACTTCTGGGCGCTGCTGAAGAAGGACGAGGTTCCGCGCGAGACCTACGACTACGTCTTCCACATCGTCGCCGCGGCCGTGATCGGCGAGGCGCCCGAGCTCTTCGGCTTCGACTTCGAGAACCCGCTGCGAGACGTCGTCGAGACGCTGGCGGACGGGACTTGAGGCGACCTTCTCCGCCTCGCCGACCGCGGGTCGCCTCAGCTCCCGCCGAGCTTCTTCAGCCAGCCCCGCACGGCGTCGAATAGCGCCTCAGGCCCGCCCTCCGGCCCGGGCGCCTTCGCGACGATCTTCTGCTCGGGCGTGATGCGCAGCCCCGCCCGGGCATGCGAGAGCAGCTGCACCAGCCGGTCCGGATCGATCGAGGTCTTCGGCGCGACCTGGAAGACGATCTCGCCGCGGGCCGTCTCGATGCGCGCGATGCCGAGTCGGCGGGCGAGGATCTTCAGGCGGATCACCTCGAGCAGGCTCTCCGCCTCTCGCGGCATCCGACCGTAGCGATCGAGGAGCTCGTCGCGGATCAGCGCGACCTCGTTCTCGTCGCGCGCGTTCGAGAGCCGCTTGTAGAGGACGAGCCGCTGGCTCACGTCCGGGACGTAGTCCTCGGGCAGCCGACCGACGACGGGCAGCTTGATCTCGGGGTCGAGCCACTCCTCATGGGCCTGACCGCGCAGCTCGTCGATCGTCTCCTCGAGCATCTCCATGTAGGTCTCGTAGCCGACCGAGCGCAGGTTGCCCGACTGCTCGGAGCCGAGCAGGTCGCCGGCGCCTCGGATCTCGAGGTCGAGGTTCGCGAGCCGGAAGCCGGCGCCGAGCTCCGAGAGGTCCTGGATGGCTTCGAGTCGCTTCTGGGCGTCCCCCGAGAGCGAGCCGACCTGGGTCGGGACGAGGAGATAGGCGTAGGCGCGCCGCTTGCTGCGTCCGACGCGGCCGCGCAGCTGGTAGAGCTGGGCCAGCCCGAGCGCGTCCGCTCGGTTCACCAGGATGGTATTCACGTTCGGCATGTCGATGCCGCTCTCGATGATCGTCGTGCAGAGCAGGACGTCGGCCTCTCGCCGCAGGAAGGCGTGGATGCGGTTCTCGAGCTCACGCTCCTTCATCTGTCCGTGGGCCACCATCACCCGCACCTCGGGCACCACGCGCGCGAGCATCTCCTCGAGGGCGCCGATCGTCCGCACGCGATTGTGCAGGAAGAAGACCTGCCCGCCGCGGCGGATCTCCCGCAGGATCGCCTCACGGATCAGGCCCTCGTCGAAGCGACAGACCTGGGTCCGGATCGCCAGCCGATCGACCGGGGGCGTCTCGATGACCGAGAGGTCCCGGATGCCGGTGAAGGCCATCTGCAGGGTCCGCGGGATGGGGGTGGCGGTCAGCGTGAGGACGTCGACGGTCTTCTTCAGCTTCTTGATGCGCTCCTTGTGGCCGACGCCGAAGCGCTGCTCCTCGTCGACGATGAGGAGTCCGAGATCCTTCAGCTGCACGTTCTTCTGCAGGATCCGGTGGGTCGCCACGACGATGTCGACGCGGCCCGTGGCGAGACCCTCGAGCGTGTCGCGGGCCTGCTTCGGTGTGCAGAAGCGCGAGAGCATCTCGACCTGGATCGGATGGTCGGCGAATCGCTTCTGGAAGTTCTCGAAATGCTGCTGGCAGAGCACGGTGGTCGGCGCGAGGAGCACGACCTGCTTGCCGTCCATGGCGGCGCGAAAGGCCGCGCGGATCGCGACCTCGGTCTTGCCATAGCCGACGTCGCCGCAGACGAGGCGGTCCATGGGCTTTCCCTGCTGCATGTCGGCGAGAACGTCGTCGATGGCGGCGAGCTGATCGGGCGTCTCCTCGTAGGGGAAGCCCGCCTCGAACTCCTCCATCGCCCGGTCGCGACCCGCGTAGGCATGGCCCGGCGCGAGCTCCCGGGCCGCGTGCAGAGCGAGCAGCTCGCCCGCCATGTTGCGCAGGCTCGCCTTCACCCGGCCGCGAGTCTTCTGCCAGGTCTCGCCGCCGAGCTTGTCCAGGCGCGGCTGCACGCCATCGGCGGCGCCATAACGCTGAACGCGACTCAGCCGGTCGACGGGCAGGAAGAGCTTGTCGCCGCCCAGGTACTCGATCGCCAGCAGCTCGCTCGAGCGGCCGCCGGCGGCGAGCTCGACGAGACCGCGGTAGATGCCGATGCCGTGATCCGCGTGGACCAGGAAGTCGCCCGGCGCGAGCTGGGCGATGCCCTCGAGCTTCTGGCCCTCGCGCCAGCCCGTCGCCCGTCGGCGGCGCTCGCGGTGGCCGAAGATCTCCTCGTCGGTCACGATCGCGAGCCGTTGCTCGGGCCAGACGAAGCCTTCCGCGATCGGGACCACCCGCAGCTCGAGCCGTCCGGGCAGCGACCAGTGCCAGACCGGCCGCGGATCGGTGGCGATCTGGCTCTCGAGGTCGTACTCGGCGAGCAGCGTATGCATCCGTTCGGCGCTCGAGAGCGAGCTGCAGGCGAGGACGACACGCCAGCGCTCGGCCAGCCAGGCCCGGCAGCGGTCGGCCAGCGGCGCGAGCGCCCGCTCGTGACTGCGCGTCGCGACGAGCTCGCGGCGAAGCTCCTCCTGGCTCCGGGTCTCGACGCGGAGACGCCCCGGCTCCTCGACGGCCTCGACGACGTCGAGTCGCTCGAGGCGGATCGCACCGCGTCCGGCGAGCGACTCGGCGATCGTCTCGGGCTCGAGCAGGAGGGACTCGATCGGGACGGTGAGTCGCTCGCCCTGCGCTGCATCGTGATGCGCGCGCGTCTCCTCGAAGACGTGCTCGATCCGCGTGATCCCCTGCTCGGGATCCTCGATCAGGATCAGGGTGTCGGGGGGCAGATAGTCGAAGAAGCTCTCGAGCCCGGGCTCGATCAACGGCGCCAGCGACTCCGCTCCGGGCGGGACGTGCCCGCGCAGCAGGGAGCCGATCAGCGCGTCGATCTCGGCGGCGGGGATCGACTGCGCCTCGGCCTCCGCACGGATCGCCGCCGAGCGCTCGATCACGTCCTCGCGATCGAAGAGCAGCTCGCGGGGCGGCGGCAGCAGCGCGGTCGCGCTGCGCGCCTGCGAGCGTTGGCTCGCGGGATCGAAGCCCCGGATCGAGTCGACCTCGTCGCCCCAGAGCTCGATCCGGATCGGCGAGGCCCGGTCCGGCGGAAAGACGTCCACGATGTCGCCGCGTACGGCGATCTCGCCCGGCTCCTCGACGAGCGCCATGCGCTGATAGCCGACCGCCACGAGGCGGGCGACGAGGCCGTCGCGATCGACCGAGTCGCCGACCGAGATGCGGCGCGTCGCGGCTCTGAGCCGGGCGCGGGGGGGCAGCCGGTGGGCCAGCGCGGCGCGCGAGGCGACCACGATCGGGGCCGGCGGCCGGTCGACCGCGTCGCCGGTGGGGCCGGCGCGCACGGGCGCGGAGGCTCGAGCCGCGGGCGTCTCCGAGGGCGCGGAAGCATCGGCGGCCGGCTCCAGGCGGCATTGGTCCAGACGATGCAGGACCGCCATGCGCTGGCTCACCAGGAAGGGCTGCGGCGAGAATCGATCGAAGGGCAGGGTGTCGTGGCGGGGGAACGCGCAGAGTCGCGATGCCTCCTCCCGCTCCCCGAGCAGGCCGCGCAGGGTCCCGGTCGCCGCATCCGAGGCGCGGGAGTGCGGGGTCACGTAGAGCACCGGCCGATCGCCGTGGGCGCGGATCAGATGGCTCGCGGCGACGCGATGAGCCTCGCCCCGTAGCCCGGTGATCCGGTCGAGGGCGCCTTCGTTTCGCGCCTCGCGAACGAGACGATCGAAGGGCGTCTCGCCGCGCCGCGGCGATCGCCTCTTGCGGGGGGCAGGCGGCGGGTTTGCCGCCGCCGACTCGAGCGGCGCCGTCTCGGCAGCGCGGCCGGAGTCGGGAGCCCCGCGCGAGGCTTCGCCCTCCGGGACGCCTTCCGCGGCGCTCCGTCCCTTCGCCGTCTTCTCCTTCTTCTCTCTCCGGCTCGTCTTCGGCTCGGCGCTCATCCGGCGGGCCGCTCCTTCGCGGACGACGAGGGCGCCGTCCTGCCGATGCCCGAACCCATGCACGAATCCAAGCAGGCAAAGCCCGGCGCCCCGTTGGTGGGGGGTCGGGCGGCGCGGAACATAGCCCGCCTCGCGGCTCCCATCGGGGTCGGTCCGTCCGCCCGGCGCGGAGCGATTCCGGGGCAACGACCCGCGGGATTCCAGGACGCGAGCGGCGGCCGAGTCGAGCTCCGTCTCCGAGCTAGCCTCCATCGAGGCGATCGGAGACGAGATGAAGCGGAAGCGGCTCTCCGAGAGGCGGGATCGGGCTCGGCGCGCTGGAGACGTCGGACGCGAGGTCGCTCCGATCCACCTGGCGATCGCCCTGGTCCTCGGCGTGCTGAGCGGTCTCGGCGCCTTCACCTTCGGATACGGCGACGGCATGGCCTATCTCCAGAACGATCCCGCTGCCTGCGCCCAGTGCCACGTCATGCAGGACCACTTCGACTCCTGGGGGGTCGGCAGCCACCAGAACGGGGCGACCTGCAACGACTGCCATCTGCCTCACGACTTCGTCGGCAAGTGGGTGACCAAGGCCGACAACGGCTTCTTCCACTCCCTGGCCTTCACGACCGGTCAGTTCCACGAGCCGATCCGGATCAAGGCGCGCAACGCACGGGTCACGCAGGACGCCTGCCTCCACTGCCACGCCGATTTCGTGCACGGCATGCTGCCGGCCAGGGAGGGCGAGGGCATGCTGGCCTGCGTGCATTGTCACGCCGACGTCGGCCACGCGCAGCGAAGATGACCCCGAGCCTCCGGACGAAGAACGAACCTCCAGATCCCGGGACGAAGCGATGAGCGACACCGACGAGAGACGCCCCGACGAGCCCGCCGCGGCTCCCCCTCCTGCCGCCGAGCGCTCCAGGCGGACGCTCTTCCTCGCCATGGTGCTGATCGTCGCTGCGGTCGCCACCCTCGTGGTGCTCTTCGTCCTGGTGACGATGTTCGAGCGCAAGCAGGAAGAGCGCAGGCCTTTCGTGCGCGTGGCGGAGGTGGACGAGGCGACCACCGACCCCCGACCCTGGGGCCGGAGCTGGCCCAGCCAGTTCGAAGGCTACATGAAGACCGCGGAAGGGGCCGAGTACGGCGGCTCCAGCGCCCTCACCGCCAGCAAGCTCGAGGAGAGCCCCTGGCTCAGGCGCCTCTACGCCGGCTACGCCTTCAGCCTCGACTATCGCGAGGCCCGCGGTCATGCCTACATGCTCTACGACCAGACCGTCACGGAGCGCGTCACCCGGCGTGCGCAGTCGGGCGCCTGCCTGCACTGCCACGCCTCGAATACCGTCGCCTACCGCAAGGTGGGGCTGGAGGCGATGGGCCTGCCTGCCGACGACGAGGCGCTCCGCGAGGACTTCGACATGGCCGCGGTGATCCGCGGATTCGAGGAGGTCAGCCGCGACCCGTACCACGAGGTCCTGGCGATCCTCGCGTCGGTCCCGGATGGCACGCCCGACGTCACCGCTCCCCTGCACCCGACCCTCGAGCGCGACGGCCAGGCCATCCTCGAGACGCCGGAGGGACCGATCGAGCTCGGCCACGTCCATCCGGTGAGCTGCATCGACTGTCACGACCCCGAGACGATGGCCATCCGCATCACGCGCCCCGGCTTCATGCGCGGCATCGCCGCGCTCGCTGCGAGTGACGTTCCCCTTCCGCACATGCCCAGCATCGATCGCTGGCGTGCCGGCACTCGCAGCGAGCCCTACGACCCGAACGCGGAGGCGACGCGACAGGAGATGAGATCCTTCGTCTGCGGCCAGTGTCACGTCGAGTACTACTGCGGCGACCAGATGACTCTCACTTTTCCGTGGAGCCATGGCCTGAAGGTCGAGGAGATCGAACGGTTCTGGGACGAGGCCACCTTCGCCGACGGCAGCGACTTCTACGACTATGCCCACGGCGAGACCGGCGCCAGGATCTACAAGGCCCAGCATCCCGAGTTCGAGCTCTGGAGCCAGGGCACCCACGCTCGCAACGGCGTCAGCTGCGCCGACTGCCACATGCCCTACGAACGCGAAGGGGCGATGAAGGTCAGCAACCACCGGGTCCAGAGCCCGCTCCTGAACGTCCACGCCGCCTGCCAGACCTGCCACAACCGGCGCGAGGACGAGATCCTCGCCGACGTCCAGACCCTCCAGGGCCGCACGACCGCGCTCATGGAGCGATCGGCGGGCGCCATGACCGACATGCTCGACGCCCTCCTCGAGGCGAGGGCCTCCGGAGCGACCGACGAGCAGCTCGCGCCGATCTTCGAGCTGCAACGCAAGGCGATGTGGCGCCTCGACTACGTCAGCAGCGAGAACTCCAAGGGCTTCCACGCCGATCAGGAAGCGGCTCGCATCCTCGGCGAGTCCATCGATTACAGCCGCCAGGCGCAGGCGCGAGCCCTGCGTCTGCGAGCGCCGGAGGCGCCGAGCGTCCCGGAGATCCCCAGCGAGCCCGTGCAGGGCGTGACTCCCCGGAGCGAGGCGCCGGTCGCTCCATTGCCCGGGGACGCGATGCCAGGCGGGGGCGAAGGACCGCCTCGTTGACGACTCCTGGCCGTGTCCGGCCGAGAGGCGCGGACCGCGCTTCGGGGACCGGCCAAGACGAGATGAGCAGAGCCCTCGAAAGATCGGCGCCGGCCTCGGGCGACGGGGTACGCTATGGCTGAGACAGCGTCGCAGACAGGCCGGGGATGCGCCTCGCCGTCGCGTGGGAGGAGGATCTCTCGTGTCGATCGACCATCCCGCCGAGCTCGACGAAGATTTCGACTACTTCGCGAACGACCCGCCCGATCTCGTCGATCGGCTGCATCGCCTCCGCGAGAGCCGGCCCGCCGCCTGGGTGCGTGCCTGGGGGCAGCCGGCCTTGATGCTCACGAGCTACGAGCTCGTCGATGCCGCCTTTCGGGACGAGGCGACCTTTCCGTCGGCCGCATTCTACGGGACGACGGTGACCGACGTGCTCGGCCGCAACATCCAGTGCATGGAGGGCGAGGAGCATCGACGCAACCGCGCCCTGGTGTCGCCGTATTTCCGGGCGAAGAACGTGAAGGAGGTCGTGCCGCCGCTACTCGAGCCCGTCGCCCACGAGCTCATCGATCGCTTCGAGGACCGGGGTGAGACCGACCTCGTCGCTTCGTTCACCAAGCTCTACCCGATCAAGATCATCCTGAGGCTGCTCGGTCTGCCGATCGAGTCCGAGGACGACGTCGCGCGTTGGGCGATCGGCATGATGGACATCCAGAACAACCATGCCGCCGCCGTGCAGTGCTCGAAGGACTTCGTCGCCTTCGTGGATCCCATCCTGCAGCGGCGACGCGTCGAGCCGGAGACGGACCTCCTCTCCGAGCTCGCGACGGTCGAGATCGAAGGCGAACGGCTCTCGGACGAGGAGATCATGAACTTCCTCCTCCTCCTGTTTCCGGCCGGCGCCGACACGACCTTTCTCGGGCTGGGCAGCACGCTCTTCGGCCTGCTGACCCATCCCGACCAGCTCGACTTCGTGCGCTCGAGCCTGGACACGGAATGTCGCTGGGCCGCCGAGGAGGCGATTCGATGGGTTCCGCCGGTCTCGCTGCAGCCGCGCCGCAACCCGAAGGACGTCGTCTGGCGCGGCGTCCCGATTCCCGCCGGCGCGACCCTGGTCTTCGCGACCCTGGCAGCCAATCGCGATCCGGCAGCCTACGACGACCCCGATCGCTTCGACGTCCGTCGCCGTCCCAAGGCGACCCTCACCTTCGGTCGCGGACCGCATTTCTGCCTCGGCGCTCATCTCGCCCGGGCCGAGATGGAGGTCGCCGTGCGCGTGCTGCTCGAGCGCCTGCCGCGGCTCCGCCTCGTCGCGGGTGACGGCGAGGACGCGCGCATCGCGGCGGGCATCGTCCCGGTCTTCCGGGGGCCGAACCGGCTCCCCGTCCGCTTCGATTGAGCCGGAGGCCCGACCCGGGCGCAGCAGAAGAGAGGTGAGCCCTTGCTCGAGGCGCTCGGCAACATGGGAGACTTCGTAGGCGGAATCGGTGTCGTGGCGACACTGATCTACCTCGCCGTCCAGATCCGGCAGAATACGCGCGCGATGAAGATGGCGAGCCGGCAGGAGATCGTGGCGGGCGCGAGAGACTGGAATCGGATGTTCCTGGATCCGCGTATCGCCGCGGCCTACGAGCGCGGCCTGCAGGCCTATCCGGAGATCGACGCCGAGGCCCACGCGCAGTTCCGAAGCGTGATGCACGACCTCGCGCTCTTCATGCAAGGCGCCTTCGCCATGTGGGAGAGCGGCGCGCTCGAGGACGAGACCTACCGCGCCTACCTCGACTTCTTCGTATCCCATCTCGGCACGGTGGGCGGAGCTGCGTGGTGGGACACGGCCCGGCCGATCTACATGAGCCGCATGGTCGCGAGCTTCGATGATCGGCTGAGGCAGGGCGTTCCAGAGATGCCACTCGCGCTCATCTGGGCTGCGACGGCGAGCGGGGACTGAGGGGGCTCGCTCGTCGACGACGGGCCGGGTGAGCCGGTTGCCCGGCGTAATCTCTGGGATCCGTCCCCCATCTTCCCCCGCGGGTCATTCTGGTTGTCGGGTGCTCGAGCCATCCTCAGGACGAGATGGCCAGTGCGACGATCCGGTCTGCCGGCCCCTCCGCCGCTCGAGCACGCGGTCGAGCAGCGCGAGGGTGCGGGCGGCGGCCCGTCCGGGCTCGTGCTGGGACTCGTAGAGGGTGCGCGCGCCGGGACGCAGCCGTTCAGCGAGGGCATCGTCGCGGGTGATCCGCTCGATCGCCTCGGCGAGGGAGGCGACGGGGTCCTGCGGCGAGGCGATCCAGGCGTTCCGACCGTGCTCGAGTCCCCACTCGCGGGCGTGAAAGGCGATCGGCGGAGTCCCGAGCGCGAGGCTGTTGGCGAGCTTGATCGGGAAGCCCCCGAGCGTGCGCCGCAGGCAGAGCGTCGCCCTCGCCCCCGCGATCAGGGCCTGCATCTCGGCGACGCCTGGGTCGTGGTCCCCGTCCCCGGATCCGGTGTCGTCCCCGGCGCCTGCAACCCGGATCAATCGGATGCCCGCCTCGGCGAGACGACGGGACAGGGACTCCGCCCGCGCATCGTGGGTGGCGACGACGAGCGGCGTCCTGCCTGGCTGTCGGCGGGCTGCCTCGAGCAGGAGTCCGAGCTCCTGGTAGGGATCGAGGTTGCCCGAGTAGAGGAGGTAGCGACCCGGCACGAGTCCATGGGACTCCGCCGTGGCCCTGGGGTCGAGGCGCGTCGGATCGGCGAGCGGATCCGGCAGCGGCGGCGGGATCAGGGCGCCGGGGGCCTCGCTGGAATGACGCATGACGCGCTCGGACTCGTGCGTCAACGCGATCCAGCCCTCCGCGCGCCGGGCGAGCTGGCGGTCGAGCCCCGCGCCGACGGCGTCCAGCGAGGCTCCCGAGGCGCGTCGAAGTAGGCGTCGAAGGGCGCGTCGGAAGGCGGGGAAGAGCCGCGAAGTCTTTGGATCCAGAGAGGAAAAAGACGGATCGAGGTAGGTCGAGAGCTCCTGGCCCAGGAGCGTGTGGACGCAGTAGACGATCGCTGGCCGGGAGGCGGGCAGGGTCGCCAGCGCAATGACGCAAGCCTCCGCGTTGTGCGTCAAGATTGCGTCATAATGCGTCACTCCGGATTCGAGTCCAGGAGCAGACTCGCCCTTGCCCTCGACGCCGACGCCGACGCCGACGCCGACGCGGGCGCCGACTGCGTCACGCAGCGCGAGGGCCAGACCGACGTCGGCCAGGGGCTTGGCCAGCGACGGGCCGGAGCGCAGACGCCGGGGGGCACTCCAGCGCGGCGACTCGAGATGACGCAGAGAGTCGAGCCGTCGCGGCCTGGCGCTCCCGCGGGCCAGGCTGTCCGGATGCACGGCATACGTCAACAGGTCCACCTCGGCCCCGGCCGCCTGGAGAGCGATCGCCTGCTCCTGCAGATAGACCTGCGAGCCCTGGGCGAAGGGATAGGGCAAGGCGCCGACCAGCAGCAGCCGCACTCGCCGCCTCAGCGCGCGCCGCCCAGCCGCGAGGCCGGCCGGGCCCCTGTGCGCGAGCCGGCGAGGGATCCCGCGAGGTCGCTCGAGGCAGAAGACCGCGGGACCGAGGCGCTCGAGAGGCCCGGCAAGGGCATCGCCTTCGGCCTGGCGGACCGGCCTCGATTCGCCAATCGGCTTCGGTCGGATCGCAGATCGGAGCCCGGGACGAGTCGAATCTCATGGCGCCGCGCCCGATGGAGCTCGCGGTAGAGCTGCGTCATCTCGACCAGGGCGCGCGCGATGACACGCGGACGGGCGCCCGTCTGACGTCCCTGTCGCCGGCGGCGATGGCTCACCGGGACCTGCTTGATCCGGAAGCCGGCGGCCCGCGCGCGCACCAGGATCTCCGTGTTCACGAAGGCGCCGATCGACTCGATGGGGATCGCCTGGAGCACGTCGCGCCGGAAGACCTTGAAGGCGCAGTCGATGTCGCGGACGCGGAGGTCGAAGAGCGCGCCGACCAGGACGCCCCAGACCCGGGCGATGACGCGTCGATGCCAGGGGTCCCGACGCGGCGCGCGGTATCCGGCGACGATCTCGAACTCCTCGGCATGCTCGAGTAGACGGCGGATCTCGGCGAGGTCGAATTGCAGGTCCGCGTCGCTGAAGAAGACGAGATCGCCCCGCGCCTCGTGCAGCCCGCTCCGCAGCGCCGCGCCGTAGCCGCGGTTGGCGGCGTGGTGCACCGCCCGGATCCGGGGATCGCGACGACACCAGTCGGCGAGGAGCTCCGCGCTGCGGTCCCGGGAGCCGTCGTCGACGATCACGATCTCGAAGGGGAGACCCAGCCGCTCGCCGATCGACAGGGCGCTCTCGAGCAGGCGCGGCAGGTTGTCGGCCTCGTTGAAGGCCGGAAAGACGAGCGACAGCTCGCTCGCGCTCGGCGCGCGGTGGCTCATTCCAGGTATCCCAGGGCCCGCAGCCGCTCGGCGACCATCGCTTCCTCGTCCTCGTCGTAGGCATGGCCCCGGCCTTCACCGTGGGCTCCCGACCCCGTTCCTTCTCCCGGGGCTGCCCAGGCTAGACCCATCGCGCTCGCAAGCCAAGGGGCGACCTCAGAGAGTCGGTCCGGCGGCTCGGCGAGGGCGCTGCGGGCTCCGGCCTCCACTCCCGCTCGCGCGTCCGAGCCGTGCTCTTGCGTCCCGATCCGCGGGATCGGCTCCTCTGACGCGGGCGCCGGGCCCGATCCCTCTCGCAGGCCGGTGGCGATCCAGATGCCTTCGTTGCGGTGGGTGCCATTCATCCCGCGGCCCCGACCGCCCCCCCAGTCCCGGGGCGGGAGAGTGCGCACCGCCGGAATGCCCTCGCCCTGGGCACCGCCCTCGGCCCAGGGGGTCGGGACCAGCGAGAGCCCGTGGCCGGCGTCGAGAGCGAGCTCGATCACGATATCGGGAGCACGTTCGCAAAACGGGCCGCGATGAACCTCCTCCCGGCGCAGCGCCCGGGCGACGACCGGCGCACCCGAGGGCAGCCGCCACTCGCGGAGGGCCTGGATCACACGCTCGCGGACCGCCTCGTAATCCGAGGCTGCGACGCAGCCTCGAGGCTCGCGGCCCGCCCGGTTGATCCAGACGCCGGGATTCGTGTTCGCCTCCTCGCTGAAGGCGAGCGTGCGCGTCCAGTCGAAGCCACCGAACCGCGCGCGGCTCTCGAGCTCGGCGGCGGCCGTGCGGGCCCGCCGAAACACCTGCTGCGCCAGCCCGGCCGGCAGCCAGGCGAGGGCGCGGTCGCGCAGACCGCGCGCGCTGCGGTCCACGAAGCGACCGAGACCGGCGCGGCGCCGCAGGAGCCCCTGCTCGGCGAGGAACCGGTTCAGATGGACGACCTTGTCCGAGGCGCTCCCCATTCCGTGATCCGAGAGCACGACGCAGGGCACCTCCTCGCCCACGGCCTGGCGGATCCGCCCACAGGCCGCGTCGAGACGACGATAGACCGAGGCGAGCGCGTCCTGTCGCGCTGCGGAGACGCCGGGGTCATGACGCGGCGAGTCAGGATCGTGGTCGCGCCAATAGTGGTGTCCGGCGGTGTCGCTCTCCGAGAAGACGATCATCGTGAGCGCGGGCAGCGCGCCGTCATGACGCGCTCGTATCTGCGTCAAAGCCTCCAGCGCGAAGTCGCGCTTGCGGTCGATGCGGTCGAGCAGCGTCGAGATCGCCCGCTCGTGGAAGTCGTCCGCGCGTGCGGACTCGTTCAGCTCCGGGCGCATCCAGGGGCCCGCCGAGCGCGTGATCTGGCGGTAGAGCTCGGGGTCGCTCGCGCTGCGCTCGTCGGTGCCCGCGGAGACGGGCGCGTCGAAGCCGCAGACGAGCAGGCCCTTCACCGGCTCCGGCGGGTGGGTCGCCGGCATGCCGAGCACGAGGACCCTTCCGCCCGCGTCACTCACACGTCGGAAGATCGAGGGCGCCTCGCGATCGCCCGCGTTCACGAAGCGCAGTCGGTACTCGCCGGGGCGCTTCTGCGTGAAGTCGAAGATGCCGTGCTCGGCCGGCGGCAGCCCCGTCATGAACGAGGACCAGGCCGGGAAGGTGACGGGCGGCGTCGTGCTGGGAAGTGGGGCGCACTGGCCCTCGGCCATCCAGGCGGCGAGATGGGGCAGCTCGCCCCGCGCCGCCAGCGGCCGGATCACGTCGAAGGTGGCGCCGTCGAGCGCCAGCACCAGCACGGGCCGCAGGGGCCGGCCGGGTCCGATCGCCGCGGCCGTCCCTTCCGGAGGGGTCGGGTCCGCGCGCCCGGCCCTGCTCGCCGCCTGGGTCACGAAGGGCGACCTGCTCCGCTCAGCCCGCGAGCCCGCGGATCACGGCATCGGTGAAGCGGGCCGTCGTGGCCTTGCCGCCGAGGTCCCCCGTGTGGTTCTCCGGGTCGGAGAGGGCGGCCTCCACCGCGGCCTCGATCCGGGCCGCGGTCTCCGGCTGGCCGATGTGGGCGACCAGCATCGCCGCCGATCGGATCACCGCCATCGGGTTCGCCCGCCCGAGGCCGGCGAGATCCGGCGCGCTGCCGTGCACCGCCTCGAAGACGGCGCACTGGCTGCCGATGTTGCTTCCCGGAACCACGCCGAGCCCACCGACGAGGCCGGCGCCGAGGTCCGAGAGGATGTCGCCGTAGAGGTTGTCCATCAGCAGCACGTCGAACTGCTCGGGGCGGGTCACCATCTGCATCGCGCAGTTGTCGATGATCATCTCGCGCAGCTCGATCTCGGGGTAGTCCCGGGCCACGCGCCGGGCGCACTCGAGGAAGAGCCCGTCTGAGAGCTTCATGATGTTCGCCTTGTGGACGGCGGTGACGACCTCCCGGCCCTCCCGGCGCGCCAGCTCGAAGGCGTAGCGGGCGATCCGCAGGCTCGCCTTCTCGGTGACCACCTTCAGGCTCTCGACCACGCCCTCGGTCACCCGATGCTCGAGACCCGAGTACAGCCCCTCCGTATTCTCCCGGACGATCACGAGATCGACGCCTTCGAAGCGGGTGCCCAGGCCCGGAAGGGTCCGGATCGGGCGGACGCAGGCGTAGAGATCGAGAGCCTGCCGGAGGAGCACGTTGGCGCTGCGGAAGCCTCCCCCGATCGGCGTGCCGATGGGGCCCTTCAGGGCGACTCCAGTCGTGCGGATCGAGTTCAGGACCTCGTCGGGCATCGGCGTGCCGTGCTTCATGAAGACGTCGGCGCCGGCCTCGGCGCGCTCCCACTCGATCGCGACGTCGGCCGCCTCGAGCACGCGCAGGGCCGCGTCCGTCACCTCGGGGCCGATCCCGTCGCCCGGAATCAGGGTGGCTCGAACCGTCATGGCATTCCTCCGGTCCGCCCGTCCGGGGGCGGTGCTTCGGCGTGGCTCGTCCGGCCCGGGGGCCGCTCGGGTCCCGTCCGGGTCCGGCCCGGGTGCGTCCGGATCCTCTTCGGATGGAACGTGCCCGCCGTCCAGCCAAAAAGCCAGCCCGGTCGCGGATCTTTCCGGCGACTGCTAGCTTCCCGACCGCTTGCCGGTCCGGCTTGCAGGCCAGGCCTGCCGCCGCTGCGGGCTGCAGCAGGCTGCACGAGCCAGAACCGAAGCAGAGGGTGCATCCCAACGGTCCGACCGCCGGATGCCTCCGCATGACCAGACCAGGCCCCCGAGCGCCTTCGAAAGCTCGCATCGACCGCGACGAGCCGGGTCCGACGGACGGCCCCGGCTCCAATCCGGACGAGGAGATTCCCGTGTCCATCGAACTGCTCTGCAAGAAGCTCGGCATGACCCAGGTCTTCGCCGAGACGGGCGCTGCCGTGCCCGTCACCGTCCTCGAGGCGGGCCCCAATACCATCGTCCAGAAGAAGACGACCGAGACCGACGGCTACGACGCCGTCCAGCTCGGCTTCGAGGACCGTCGAGAGAAGCTCTTCTCGAAGGCGGAGCGCGGACATTTCGCGCGCTCCGGCGTCTCGCCCAAGCGCTGGCTCTCCGAGAGTCGGCTCTCGGCGGAGGAGAGCGCGGAGCTCGAGCCGGGGGCCGAGCTGAGAGTGGATCTCTTCGAGGCGGGCTCCCGCGTCGACGCCATCGGCACGAGCAAGGGACGCGGCTTCTCGGGCGTCGTGCGACGTCATGGCTTCGCGATCAAGAAGCGCACCCACGGCACCCACGAGTTCTTCCGCCACGGCGGATCGATCGGTGCGGGCGCCGATCCCGGCAAGGTCATCAAGGGCCTGAAGATGGCCGGCCAGCTCGGCAACGCGCGCGTCACCGTGCGCAATCTCGAGGTCATCCGGGTCGATCCCGAGCGCAACCTGCTCTTCGTGCGCGGCGCCGTGCCGGGACACAAGAACGCGCTGGTGAAGATCCGCAAGGCGATCCAGGAGTAGGCGCGGCGGGTCGGCCGGGCCCACGAGAGCCCGGCCCGCCAGCCCGCAGCCAAGGTCGATCCCATGTCTCCGATCTCTCCGAGAGCGCGCTCGACGCGCCGGGCCGAGGGGCGCCTTCCGCTTCGGCTCGCCCTCCTCGTGGCTCTGCTCGTGGTCTTCGGATCCGCGCTCGGATCGATCACGGGCTGCGCTCGTCTCGTCGGGAGCGCCGGCGGCGAGCAGGCCGGGCAGAGCGCCGGAAGCGAGGCGGCGGAAGGGTCGCGCCGGTCGGACGGGCTCGCTCCCTTCACCGTCGCGATGATTCCCGACACCCAGAACTACGTCGACTACTCCCATCAGGAGGTCGAGGGCTTCGCGCTCGACGCGAGCGACCTCTTCATCGCCCAGATGGCCTGGATCGCGGAGCGCAGCCGGAGCCGGGGCGGTGACATCGCCTTCGTCGCCGCCGTGGGTGACGTCTGGCAGCATCAGTCGCAGCCGATCGACCCGGCCCACGCCGAGCGGGGCATCGGGCGCATCGACAACCCCTTCTTCGACGGACACCTGAGCCCCACGCCGAAGGCCGTGGAGGTCGAGATCCCGAAGGCCATCGAAGGCTATCGCCTGATCAGCGAGGCCGGCCTTCCCTTCGGCGTCGCGCCGGGCAACCACGACTACGACGCGATGTGGAGCGTGGCCGGCTATCCGCCGAACACGAGCGTGAAGCCGAGCGAGCTCTCCTGGACGCCCGAAGACCTCGGCATGCTGCACGTCGGCGGACTCGACAACTTCCGCTCGGCCTTCGGCTCCGACTCGCCCTTCTTCGCGGGCCGCGAGTGGTACGTGGACAGCTTCCGCGGTGGCGCCAACAGCGCGCAGCGCTTCACGGCCGGCGGGTACACGTTCCTGCACGTCGCGATCCAGATGCAGGCCGATGATGCCGTGCTCGAGTGGGTCGAGTCCGTGCTCGCCGGGAATCCGGGCCTGCCCACGATCCTCTCGACGCACGACTACCTGAATCCCCGCGGCGAGCGCGGCCCGAATCCGATCGTCGACCTCGATCGCGTCGATCCCGACGGCCACAACAGCGCCGAGGAGCTCTGGTCGAAGCTGATCTCGCGGCAGGACCAGATCTTCATGGTGCTCTGCGGGCATCACCACGGTCAGGCGCTGCGCGTCGAAGCCAACGAGGCGGGTCACGCGGTCTATCAGATCCTGGCCGACTATCAGGATCGGGGTCAGGCCGGCCTCGATGCCGGCCAGCCGCGCCATCCCAGTCTCGGCCGTCCGGTGGGAATCGGAGACGGCTGGCTGCGCCTGCTCGAGTTCGATCTGGCGGGAGAGGAGCCGAAGGTCTCCGTGCGGACCTTCTCGACGCATTACGACACGCTCTCGAGCGAGCTTCCGACCTACGCCGACTGGTACCGCGAGCACGAGCAACCGGAGCTCAGCGACGAGGCGTTCCACGCGCTCGAGGAGTTCGAGCTGCCGCTCGTGGACTTCCGGGAGCGGTTCGGGGCGCCGGAGGGCGCTTGACCGAAGCTCTCCCGTGTCGCGCGATCTGCGTGCTCCGGTATCGAGCCGCGAGCGGGATCGGCTGAGGGGCGATTCGGTCGGGGCGGAGCTGCGCCTCAGTCGCTCGCCGGACGCAGCCCGCCGACCGTGGGGTGGCCGACGAGCATGCCCCCGTCCACCTGGAGCACCTGTCCGGTGATGTACTCCGAGTCGTCCGAGGCGAGGAACACGACCGTCGCGGCGATGTCCTCCGGTCGGCCGAGCCTCGGCCCGAGCGTGCTCCGACGGTACACCTCGAGGGCCTCGGGCGGGACGTGGGCCTCGAGCGCGGGCGTCGCGATCACGCCGGGGGCGATCGCGTTGCAGCGGATGCCCTGCTTTCCGTACTGGGTCGCGACGTATCGGGTGAGAGAGTCGAGACCGGCCTTCGAGGCGCCGTAGGCCGCGCGCAGGAGATCGCCGCGAAGCCCCGAGGCGGAGGACGTCTGGATGATCGAGCCCCCACCCCGGTCGATCATGCGCGGGATGGCGTGCTTGCAGCCGAGCATCGGCCCACGGAGGTTGACGGCCAGGGTCCGATCCCAGATCTCGACCTCGAGGTCGACGATCGTCCCGTCGCAGCCGACGACGTCGGGCCCCGAGGCTGCGGCGTTGTTGTGCAGGACGTCCAGGCCACCGAAGCGCTCCACGGCGGTCTCGATCATCGCGCATACCGACGGCTCGTCGGCCACGTCGACGAAGCATCCCTCAGCCCGTCCGTCGGCTCGGCGGATCGCCTCCGCGGCGGAGTGGGCGCCCTTCTCGTCGAGATCGGCCACGAGAACCGCCGCGCCCGCTTCCGCGAGCGCCCGGGCCGAGGCGAGCCCGATGCCCGACGCCGCGCCGGTCACGATGGCGACGCGGCCCTGCAGCGGAGTCGGATGACGGGGCATGGCGAGGCTTCCTCCGGCGACGGGTCCGGTCGACGCGACCCGCGGCGAGGACCCATCGCCGGAACCGGGCTCACGGATTATCGTCGCGCGTGCGCCCCGTGCGGTCAATCGATCCGTTCAGCCCCCTCTCTCGTCTGCGCGTCGTCTGCGCGTGCGAGGTGGCGTCGACCCCACCCGGCGCTCGAGCCCCGGGAGTCCGAGCGGGTTCGTCGCTCCCGATGCCCGTCGTCGGAGTCGAGACGCCGGACGACCCGAGCCAGGAGGAACCTTTGAGCCCGAACTCCACGATCCTGCTGGCGCCGCGCTCCGATGCGATGCAGCGGCTGGCCGATGCCCTCGAGGCCGAGCTCGTGCCGGTGCCGCCCGTCTCCGATCGCGAAGACTTCGAAGAGTGGCGCGACGGCGTCGCCGCCGGTCGGGCCGTCGCCCACGTGATCGTCGCGGTGTGGAGTGAGGGCGAGGCGCCCGATCCGCTGCTCGAGCTCGACGAGTCCGCCTGGACGCGTCGGCTCGAAGGGCCCTTCCTGCTGTGGAACCTGGCCCTCGGCGCGGCCGCGGCCCGTTGCGACGACGGAGGATCGATCGTCGCCCTGGTCCAGTCGCCTTCGGCCCTCGATGCGGCCGGCTTCACGCCCGAGGCCGCGATCGGCGACGGCGTCGTCGCGTTGATCCGCTCCGTCGCGGCCTCCGAGGGACCGCGTGGCGTGCGCGCCAACGCGGTGACCACGCCGCTGCGACTCGTCGAACGCGCCACTCTCGCCCCCGCACCGCCGCTCCCGGGCTATCCCGGGCGCATCGACGTCGAGGTGGCCGGGGCCATCCGGATGCTGCTCTCGGAGGACGCCTGCGGACTCACGGGGCGCGTCCTCGCCGCCGACGGCGGGAGGACGCTCACATGAGGGAGGACGCTCGCATGAAGGACACGACCCTCACGCCCGCACACAAGGTCGTCGTGATCACCGGGGCGACCGGCGGCGTCGGTCGGGGCATCGCGATCGCCTGCGGCGAGGTCGGCTGGGAGGTCTGGATCGCCGCCCGTCGGAAGGTCGAGGGCGAGGCGGTGGCGCAGGAGGTGAGCGAGGCCGGAGGGCGGGGTCGTTACGTCGAGTGCGACGTGGCGACGGGCGACTCCGTGGCCGCCGCAATCCGCACCGTGGTCCGCGAGAGCGGGCGCCTCGACGCCGTCGTCCACAACGCGACGAGCGGCCTGTCGCCGGTCCCCAAGCGGCTGTCCGAGGTGACCACTCGCGAGCTCGAGAGCCACGTCGGCGTGGCCCTCCGCGGCGCCTGGCTGCTCGCCCGGGAGATCCATCCCCTGCTGCGCGAGAGCCGCGGGTCGTTCCTGCTGATGACCTCCGAGGCCGGCTTCGAGGGCAAGGCCAGGCTGCAGCCCTACGCGGGCGTGAAGGGCGCGCAGCGCGGCCTCGTGCGCGCGCTGGCGCGCGAGTGGGGGCGCGACGGCATCCGGGTGAACGCCCTCGCGCCGCTGGCCTCGTCGCCCGCGATGGAGAGCGCCTTCGAGCACGAGCCGGCGATGGCCGAGCGCGTGCTGGGACGCAACCCGTTAGGCCGGCTCGGCGACACCGTGGAGGACGTGGGTCGCGCCGCCCGCTTCCTGCTCTCGGACGACGCGGGCTACGTCACCGCCCACACGCTGATGGTCGACGGCGGCAGCTGCCCGGCGACCTGAGGGTCGTCGCCGGTCTTCGCGTTCGATCGTCTCCTCGGCGCCGGGCATGGCTGCGGCGCCGGACGGCGATCAGCGACCGAGGACGACGGGCAGCTCGTCCGGTCCGTACTCGAGCAGATGCGGCACGCAGGTCCACTGGAAGCCGGGCGCCAGCTCTACCGGCTGGGACGTCTGGAGCGCCATGAGCTCCTCGATCGCCACGCGACCGATCATGCGCGTCAGATGGTTGCCCAGACAGAGATGCGGTCCGTAGCCGAAGGTGAGATGCTCGGCCGGGCTCTCGCGATCGAGCCGGAAGGACTCGCCGTCGGGGTAGACGTCCTCGTCCCGGTTGGCCGCGCCGATGCTCAGCATCACGTGCTCGCCGCGATACACCGGCACGCCGCCGATCTCGGTGTCCTCGGTGGCGGTCCGCATCATGAAGACCACCGGAGGCTCGAAGCGCAGCGTCTCCTCGACCGCCTTCGGGATCTTCGCCGCGTCCTCGCGCAGGGCCGTCCCGAAGCCCGGATCCGTGAGCAGCCGGTAGAAGAGGTTGCCGAGCATGTAGCTGGCCGAGAGCGATCCGGCGAGGATGTTCACGACCAGGGTGCGCGCGTGGTGGGCCCCGATCGACCAGCCGTCGTCCGTTCGGGCGTGGACCATCAGGGAGAGCAGATCGTCGTGGGCATCGGGGCCAGCGCTCTCGCGCTCGCGAATCAGCCCGTCGATGCACTCGCTGAGCTCCGGAAATCCCCCGGCGATGCCCTCACCCCGCTCGGTCTTCCCGGTCGAGGGCCAGGTGCTGTGGAGCAGCTCGTTGCACCAGCTCATGACGGAGTCGTGCAGCGCATCCGGGATGCCGAGCTCGTGGGCCGAGACCGCGCCCGGGATCAGGATCGCCAGCTCCGACATCAGGTCGCCGCGGCCGCGCTCGACGAGGCCGTCGAGTCGGCGCCGGATCTCCGCGCGCGTCCAGTCCTCCGGCACGCGGGCGCGGCTGCGCGTGAATCCCTTGATGAGGATGCGCCGGATCCGGGGATGGAGCGGCGCGTCGACCTCGCCGAGGAAGCGCTCGAACTCCGGCACGACGACGCCCGGGGCCCGCATGTCGCCGAGCGAGGAGAAACGCTTCGCGTCGAGGAACGCGGCCTTCGTCGCGTCGTAGCGGGTCGAGATCACGAGGCCCTCGGCCGGGCGGCAGACCGGTCGCTCGCGGCGGATCCGAGCGAGACGCTCGAAGTCCTTCGACTGCGAGGGATCCATGGGATCGAAGGCGTACTCTTCGTCGATCGGCGGCTTGCTCACGGGGTCCTCTTCGCCTCAGTCGTTGTGCACGGCGGAGATCGGTGCGGCTCCGACGCCGCGCGTCGGCACCAGCTGGTTGCGGACGATGCCGCCCTCGTCGACCTCGAAGTCCGGCATCCGCTCGAGCAGCACCCCGAGAGCGACGCGGGTCTCGAGTCGGGCCACCGCATTGCCCAGACAGAAGTGGATGCCGTGCCCGAAGGTCCAATGGCTCTTCACGTCCCGATCGAGGTCGAGCTCGTCGGGGCGGTCGAAGGCCTCGGGATCGTGGTTCGCCGCGCCGTAGAGGAGCAGGACCTGATCGCCCTCCGGAATCGTCTCGCCGCCGATCTCGACGTCGCGGGTCGTCGTCCGGGCGAGCCCCTGGACGGGCGAGACGAAGCGAAGGATCTCCTCCAGCGCCCTCGGCCAGCGTTCCGGGGCCTCGACGAGCTTGCGCCGCTCGTCCGGATGCCGGGCGAGCTCGATGATCCCGTTCGCGATCATGTTCATCGTCGTGTTCTGGGAGGCGTCGTGCAGCAGCGAGCAGAAGCCGGCGATCTCCGCGTCGGAGAGCTCGCGTCCCTCGCTCTGGTTGTGGAGGATCTGGGAGATCAGATCGTCCGAGCGGTGCGCGCGCCGCTCCGCGACCAGCCCCTCCCAGTAGGCCTCCATCTCGCCGTAGGCCGCGAGCGCCGCATCGCTCGTGAAGTCGGACCCGGCGAGAGTGGCCATGTTCCAGCCGAGGAACTTCTCGCGATCCGAGGTCGGCAGGTCCATCAGCTCGCACATCGTGAGCGTGGGGATCAGCTGTCCGTAGTCCGTCGCGGCGTCGAAGTGGCCGGCGTCGACGAAGCGGTCGACGATCTCCGCGGCCTGGGCGCGCACGGCGGGCTCGAGGGCGGCCACGCGGACCGGCGTCAGGACGCGGGCCAGGATGGCCCGCAGCTCGTCGTGGCGCGGCGGATCCATGTTGAACATGTTCGGCGGGATCAGCGAGATGTCCGTATCGATCAGCGTTCCCCGCGCCGAGGAGAAGGTCCGCCAATCCGCGAGCGCGTCGTTCACGTCCTTCGCCCGCGTCAGCATCCAGTAATGCGGCCAGACGCGCGCCTCGGCCGTCGGTCGCTTGTAGGCGGGCGCATGCTCGCGCAGCACCGTGTAGTACGGATAGGGATCGTCGAAGAATCGCGGATCGAAGGGATCGAACTCGAAGCTGGACTCGAGGGGGCTCATGCAAACTCCTCGTCTGTTCTCGCGCCGGAGTGCGCCCGCCGACAGATTACCTCCGGATGCCTCCGAGTCTACCGGTC
>CAYXLY010000007.1:0-24702 GCA_964466005.1 uncultured Spirochaetaceae bacterium
CGCGTGGTGGTGAAGCGGCCGCCGCATGCGAGGCCCCTGATGGAGGACGTGGGCTTCACGGTCGCCTCCAAGCTCGTCCGGCTCGATGTCTACCTGAATCCGGCGCGGATGGCGTCGACCCGATGAGCGCGCTCTGGGTCCATGTCGCCGCTCTCGAGGCGGGCGCGCGCGTCTCGCTCTCGCCCGACGAGGCACGTCACGTCGTCTCGCGACGCCTGCGGGTGGGGGATCCGCTGGTCGCCTTCGATGCGGCAGGCGCGACGGCGCCCGCGCTCATCGAGCGTCTCTCGAAGCGCTCGGTCGAGGTCTCCCTCGGAGAGATCGAGCGAACGCCGCCGCCTCGATCCGAGTTCGGCCTGGCCAGCGCGATTCCCAAGGCGGATCGGCTCGCGACGATGCTCCCGATGCTGATCCAGATCGGTCTGGAGACCTGGCAGCCCCTGCTTCTCGAGGAGTCGGCGGTCCGCAAGCTCGATCCCGACTCGCCGCGTCTGCGTCGGATCGGAATCGAGAGCTGCAAGGTGGCTCGGCGACCCTGGGCGATGCGGATCCTGCCGCCCGCCTCGCTCGAAGCGGTCCTGGCCCAACGGGCCTCGGGCGCAGCGCTCTTCTACGGCGATCGCCTCGGAGAGCGCACCGCGATGGACTCCGGTGCCAGCTGGGGCTTCATCGGTCCGGAGGCCGGCTTCACGCCGGGCGAGCGGCGGGCCCTCGAGGCCGCCGGCGCGCGTCCTCGCTGTCTCGGCGCCTACAACCTGCGCATCGAGACGGCGGTCGTCGCGGCGGCCGGAGCGCGTCTTCATGCGGGATGACCTGCTCGAACGGATTCTCCGCGCGCCGGTCTACGACGTGGCGATCGAGTCGCCGCTGGACGAGGCGGAGCGGCTCTCGGCGCGGCTGGGCCAGCGCGTCTGGATCAAGCGCGAGGATCTCCAGCCCGTCTTCTCCTTCAAGCTGCGTGGCGCCTACAACCGGATACGGCGCCTCGACGAGCGGGAGCGACGTGCGGGCATCGTGGCGGCCTCGGCGGGCAATCATGCGCAGGGCGTGGCGTTGGCGGCGAGCCGTCTCGGGATCGATGCCTCCGTCGTGATGCCGCGGACGACGCCACGGATCAAGGTCGAGGCCGTCGAGCGACTCGGAGCCCGGGCGATCCTCGAAGGAGACGGCTACGACGACGCGGAGCGCTTCGCGCGAGCCCTGGTCGAGAGCGAGGGGCGCACCCTGATTCCCCCCTACGACGATCTCGACGTGATCGCGGGCCAGGGCACGATCGGCATGGAGATCCTGCGACAGCATCGCGGGACGATCGACGCGATCTTCGTGCCGGTGGGCGGAGGGGGACTGATCGCGGGCATCGCGGCCTACGTGAAGCGGATCTCCCCCTCTACGCGGGTCATCGGAGTCGAGCCCGTCGACGCGGGCAGCCTCGCAGCGGCCCTCGCGGCCGGAGAGCGGGTCGACATCGGCCCCGTCGGTCTCTTCGCGGACGGCGTCGCCGTTCGCCGGGTGGGCGAGTGGCCCTTCGCGATCGCCCGGGAGCTCGTGGACGAGGTCGTGCTGGTCGACATCGACGAGATCTGCGCGGCGATCCGTGACATCTTCGAGGACACGCGTTCGATCGCCGAGCCGGCGGGCGCACTGGCCGTGGCCGGACTGAAGAGCTGGGTCGAGCGGGAAGAGCCACGTCAGGCGACGCTCGTCGCCATCGACAGCGGGGCCAACATGAACTTCGACCGCCTGCGCCACGTCGCCGAGCGGGCGGAGATCGGCGAGCATCGCGAGGCGCTGCTCGCGGTGACGATCCCGGAGCAGCCGGGCTCCTTCCAGGGATTGTGTCGTGCGCTGGGAGAGCACGCGGTCACGGAGTTCAACTACCGCTTCGGGGATCGCCAGGAGGCCCACGTCTTCGTGGGCGTCGGCCTGTCGGGGCGGCCCGGCGAGCGAGAGGCGCTGGTCGGATCCCTCGCCGCCTCGGGACTCGACGTGGTCGACATGACCGGCAACGAGATGGCGAAGCTCCACGTCCGCTTCATGGTCGGGGGTCGGGCCTCGATGGCAGACGAGCGGCTCTTCCGCTTCGAGTTTCCCGAGCGCCCGGGAGCGTTGATGCGCTTTCTCGACCGCGTCGGCGGGCGCTGGAACATCAGCCTGTTCCACTACCGCAACCACGGCGCCGCCTACGGGCGCGTGCTCGCTGGACTCCAGGTCCCGGCCGAGGACGACTTCGCCCTCCAGCATTTCCTGGTGGATCTCGGCTATCGCTGGGTCGAGGAGACCCACAACCCGGCGCGGGCACTCTTTCTCGGCGGCCCCTGATCGGGATCGTCCCCGGTCCGCATCGGGTCTGCGCGCTACGCTGGCTCGGCAGCGATCGGGGGGAGTTCAGTGTCGGGATCGAAGCGAGGGAAGGAGCCGGGGCCCAGGCCGACGCGAGCAGGGGGAGGCCGAGCGGCGCCGCGGGGAGTCGAGGCGCCGACGCGGAGCGGGTGGATCCCTGACCTTGCCCTCGCGCTGGCCTTTCCGCTGGTCCTCGCGCTGGCCTGCGGCGCGGAGCCGGACCAGGAGACGGCGGTGATCCAGGGGCCCGCGAAGCCGGCCCGGGTCGTGGCCGATGCAGGGGACCGGCAGCGCGCCGTGTCGTCGCGCGAGAAGCAGATCCTCTTCGGGGATCTGCATGTGCATACGACCTTCTCCTTCGACGCCTATCTCTTCTCGCTTCCCGTGATGGGCGGAGAGGGCGCCCATCCGCCCGCCGACGCCTGTGACTTCGCGCGCTACTGCGCGAATCTCGATTTCTTCGCGCTCACGGACCACGCGGAGTCCCTGCGCCCGGAGCATTGGGAGATCACTCGCCAGAGCGTGCGCGAGTGCAACGCGCGGGCGGGGGATCCGGACAATCCCGATCTGATCGCCTTCACGGGCTTCGAGTGGAGCCAGCAGGGGCTCACGCCCGAGACCCATTTCGGCCATCGCTGCCTCGTCTTCCCGGGGACCGGGGATGCGGAGCTGCCGCCGCGACCGATCGCCGCCGAGGATCGGCGACTCGGCTACCAGGCGACCGCCCAGGCCCTCTCGAGGCTGAGGTGGATGGATCCACTCCACTGGGCGCGATACGAGAGCTACGTCGAGTACGCGAATGCCCTGCTCGACTTTCCGGTCTGCGAGGAGGGCGTGCCGTCGGACGCGCTTCCGGCCGACTGTCTCGAGGTCGCTCCGACGCCCGACGTCCTGCATCGAAAGCTCGACGAATGGGGCGGCGACGTGCTCGAGATTCCGCACGGGATGACCTGGGGCGTCTACACGCCGGCGACGGCGACGATCGACAAGCATCTCGAGCCCGAATACTACGATCCCGAGCGGCAGCGTCTGATCGAGATCATGTCGGGGCACGGCAGCTCCGAGGAGTATCGCCGATGGCGCGAGTGGGAGGTCGACGAGTCCGGCGAGCGGATCTGCCCGGCTCCCACCGAGAGCTATCTCCCCTGCTGCTGGCAGGCGGGAGAGATCATGCGCAGCCGCTGCGAGGGGCTCTCGGAGGCGGAGTGCGAGGAGCGGGTCGAGCTCGCCCGCCGATACGCGACCGAGGCCTGGGTCCGACCGAACCAGGTCTTTCCCGATGCGGAGCCGGAGGAGTGGCTCGATTGCGGACAATGCCGGGACTGCTTCAAGCCGAGCTATGGCTATCGACCGAGGGAGTCCGTGCAGTACGGCCTGTCGCTCAGCCATCCCGAGGCGGTCGACGAGGACGGGGATCCGCTGCGCTTCCGATACGGCTTCGTCGCCTCGAGTGACGAGCATTCCGGTCGTCCCGGCGTGGGCTACAAGGCCGTCGACCGGGGCCTGATGACCGACGTGAACGGGGCAGGCTCCGGTGTCGCGAGCGGGATGAGCGCGGGCGGCCGCGACGACGATCCCCGCATGCCGAATCGGCCGGATCCGGGCGAGATCGGGGTCAGCGGGAACGATGCGCGCGTGCAGGCCTTCCTGTTTCCGGGCGGGCTGGCTGCAGTGCATGCAGCGAGTCGACGGCGCGAGGACGTCTGGGACGCCATGCAGCGGCGCGAGGTCTACGGCACGAGCGGGCCGCGGATCCTGCTCTGGTTCGACCTGCGCAACGCACCCGACGGCGCGTCGCGACCGATGGGGAGCGAGGTCGTGATGACGCAGTCGCCCGAGTTCGAGGTGCGCGCGATCGGCTCCTTCGAGCCCAGGCCCGGCTGTCCGGACTGGGCTCGAGAGGGGCTCGGGGCGTCGCGCATCGCCGATCTCTGTCACGACGAGTGCCATTTTCCGAGTGACGTGCGCCGTCCGATCGAGGCGATCGAGGTCGTGCGCATCACGCCTCGGGTGGACCCGGAAGAGGAGATCGGGCCCTTGATCGAGGATCCCTGGCGGCGATACGAGTGCGAGGGCGGAGCGCAAGGCTGTCTGGTCCGCTTCCGGGACGAGGAGTTCGCGGATCGTGGTCGGGACGTGCTCTACTACGTCCGCGCGCTCGAGGCGGCCCGGCCGGCGATCCTCGGCGATCCCCTTCGTCCGGAACGGGACGCCGAGGGTCGGGTCGTCTCGGTCACGCTCTGCGATCCCGAGGACGACTGTCTCGACGAGACCCGGGAGCGCGCCTGGTCTTCACCGATCTTCGTGGACCACGGCGCGAGCCGCCACGACCGGGACGGATGAGCTCGGAGAGGACGGCGAAGACGGCGAAGACGGAGAGGAGATCTCGGCGAGGACGGACGCCGCCGCTTGGGTCGGCTCGGCAGGGATCTCGTCCTCTTCGCGCAGGCGAACGCGTCCGAAGAGCTCGGGATATCGCCCCTGTCGACCCTCGTAGAAGGCGCGGAGGCGGTCCATGTCGCGGACCACGTCGCCCGAGGGCTGAAAGGCCTCGCCGAAGCCGCCGCGCTTGCGGGCGTAGTCGAGGTAGCTCGGCACGATCGGGACCCCGGCCGAGCGCGCGATGTGGTAGAAGCCGGACTTCCAGTACTCGACGTAGCCACGGGTTCCCTCGGCCGGGACCACGAGCGCCAGGCGCTCTCTCTCGTCGAAGGCCGTTTTCATGGCGGCCACCAGGTTGCCGCGGCGATGTCGCGCGATCGGGATGCCGCCGAGGGCGCGCATCAGCCAGCCCAGAGGAGGCCGGAAGAGGCTGCTCTTGCCCATCCAGGAGATCTCGAGCCCGAACACGGTCGCAAAGGCGAGCAGGTAGGGAAAGTCCCAGTTCGTCGTATGCGGCGCTGCGATCAGGACGTACCGGTCGGGCTCCGGTCCCGGACCCTCGGGCTTCCAGCCCGTCGCCGCCAGGAAGCCTCGGGCGATCCACCAGCGGAGCGGGCGCTTCGGCATCGCGGGATCTTAGCCCGACGCGTTCGAAGCGCTCGGATCGGAGCGCGCCTACACTCCCGGCCTCCATGAATCGCTCCAGACGTTCGATCCTCGCCGTCTTGACGGTGACACAGGGAATCGCCGTGGGCGCGACGGTGGGCACGTTCACGCTCTTCGTCCAGCCCCTCGAGCAGGCCTTCTCGGCGCCCCGCTCCCAGGTGAGCCTCGGCAACAGCCTGCTCGTCCTCGCCCTCTCGTTGGCGGGGCCCTTCGTGGGCGGCCTCTTCGATCGGGGCTGGGCACGCCGTGTGATGCTCTTCGGCGGCCTGCTGCTCGGCTCGGCTCTCCTGCTCGCCTCGAACGCGACGAGCCTCTGGGGGCTCGGCCTCGCGGCGCTGCTGGCCGGCTGCGCGATCCCGATGATCGGCCCGCTCGCGGGCATCAGCCTGGTCGCCCGGATCTTCGACCAGGACCGTGGGCGCGCGATGGGCGTCGTGAGCATGGGGCCGCCGCTGGGCTCGGGTCTGCTGGCTGCCGGGATGGGCTGGATCCTGCCGGTCTGGGGGTGGCGGGGTGGCTATCTGCTGATGGCCGCGATCACCTTCGGTCTCGTGCTGCCCCTGGTCTGGCTCGTCATCCCGTCGCGACCCCCGGACCCGGCGCCGCACGAGAGCGCTGCCGCCGCCGGAGACGCTCCTCCGTCTGGATCCCGGCCTCCGGATCTGGGAGGGATCGCCCGGATGCCCGTCTTCTGGCTGACGGCCGCCGTCTTCGCGCTGATGGCGGGGATCGCGACGGGCTGGATGAGTCAGATCGCCCCCTTCCTCGTCGAGTCGGGTCTGGCGGAGCCCGAGGTGGCGGGCCTGCTCGCTCTCCAGTTCTGGCTCGGCATCCCGGGTGCGCTCCTCTTCGGCGCCCTCGCCGATCGGGTCCGGCTCGTGACGCTCTATCTCGGCATCCTCGTCTTCCAGGGGCTGGCCTATCTGGTCTACGCATCGGAGATTCCGCCCGCCGGGATCTCGCTGCTGGTCGTGTCCTTTGGCTTCGTCGGGGGTGGTATGATTCCGCTCTTCTCCCTGCTGCTCGGCAGTCGCGTCGGCGCCGACGCCCTCGGGCGGGCCATGGGGCTCGCCAACCTGCTGCTGCTGCCCTGCACGATCGGCTCGATTACGATCGCGTCCCTGACGCACGACTGGAGCGGCCGCTATTCGGAGGCGCTCGTGCTCTTCGCGGGAGGGATCGGTCTGGCCTTCGTCTGTCTCCTGCTCTCGGAGCGGGAGGCGCGCAGGCAGCGGACCCGGGAATCGCGGAGCCGGGTCGTGGAAGGAGCTTGAGGACGGATGGCCGAATCGGATCGATCCTACACGTTTCGGGACGGCGAGCTGCGTTCGCCCGCCCTTCGCGCACTGAATCGCGTCGGGGCGCTCCTGTCCGGCACCCGGATCTGGCGTCCCTCTCTCGATCCCGACGACCTCGTCGCGGCCGCCAGGGCCAGGGCGGGCTCCGAGGACCTCGGAAGCGAGAGCTATCGCGAGCCCCTCGAACGCTATGTGGAGTCGGTCGAATCGGAGGCGCGGCTCTCGACCTTCGGGCGCCTCGCCGTCCGCGGAATGCTCGTCGAGAGCCTGGCGACCCGCATCCGCCTCCAGGAGTGGACCCGAGCCCATCCGGAGAGCGCGGAACAGGAGATCGTTCGCCCCTGGGTCATCCTCGGGCTTCCCCGCACGGGGACGAGCCTGCTCTCGATCCTCCTCGGCCTCGATCCGCTCGTCCGTCCGATCCTCCAGTGGGAGGGGCGCTCGCCCGCGCCTCCCGCCACGCTCGCGAGCGCGGACGACGATCCGCGCATCGCGAAATGCGACGAGGCCCTCGACGGTCTCGCCCGGCTCAATCCCGCGCTCCGCGCGATGCACCCCTTCGGCGCTCGTCTGGCCGAGGAGTGCGTGCCGTTCCTGATGCTCGATCTCCGGACCCTGGGCATCGAGACCCAGGCCTTCGTGCCGAGCTATGGCCGCTGGCTCGAAGGGTGCGACATGACGCCGGCCTACGAGCAGCATCGCCGGGCCCTGCGCGCGCTGCAGACCGGTCAGCCGACGGAGCGCTGGGTCCTGAAGACGCCGAACCATCTCTGGTGTCTCGAGACGCTCCTCTCGTTCTATCCGGATGCGCGGCTGGTCTGGACCCATCGGGATCCCGGCCCGGTGGTGACCTCGCTGGCGAGCCTGAATACCACGCTCCAGCGCACCTTCACGGACTCGAGCGATCCCCGGGCCGTGGGCGCGGAGTGGAAGCGGAAGGCGCGTGTCGCGGTCGAGCGCGGCATGGCCTTCGATGCCCGCTCCGACCCGGGCTGGTGCGTCCATGTCGCCTACGACGAGATCATGCGGGATCCCGTCGCGACGATCCGACGGATCTACGCGAGCTTCGGCGAGACCCCCTGCCGACTGCACGAGCAGCGGGTCGAGGCCTGGCTGCGGGATCGTCCCCAGCAGGCCCATGGACGTCACGTCTACGACCCCGCCGACTTCGGCTGGACCCCTGCGCAGCTGGCAGAGGAGTTCGCCGACTACCGGGAGCGCTTCGACGTCGTCCCCGAGACTACCGCCTCTTGAAGTCGGGTCGTCTCTTCTCGGCGAAGGCCTTCGGTCCCTCGCGCGCGTCCTCGCTGGCGAAGACGGCCTGCCCGTAGTCGAACTCGTGCGCGAGGGCCTCCTCGAGGGCCATGCCATCGCACTCGTGGAGGGTGCGGGTGATGGCCTCGACGGCGAGCGGGCCATTGCTCGCGATCACGTCCGCGATCTCGCGGGCCTTCGCGAGCGCCTGGCCGTCGGGTACGACGTGTCCGATCAGCCCGATCTCGAGCGCCTCCCGGGCGCTGAGATGCTTGCCCGTCAGCAGGATCTCGGCCGCCTGCGTGTAGGGAATCTGGCGAGGCAGGCGCACCGCCGATCCGCCCATCGGATAGAGGGACCATCGCGCCTCCGACACCCCGAAGCGCGCGCTCTCTCCGGCCACCCGGATCTCCATGGCCTGGAGGAGCTCGGTTCCGCCCGCGATCGCGACGCCCTCCACGGCGGCGACGATCGGCTTCGTCGGCCGGTAGCCGCGGAAGAGCGCCTTCCAGTGGAGGTCGGGCTCCTCGGCCATGCGAGCCGCGACGTCGATCCCGGGATCCGTCGCGCCCCCATCGCCGGCCATGCCCTTGAGATCCGCGCCCGAGCAGAAGTTGCCCTCGGCTCCGGTCACGAGGATGCAGCGGATCGCGTCGTCCGCCGAGGCCTCCCGGTAGGCGTCGAGCATGCGGATGAGCATCGCCCCGGTCAGCGCGTTGTAGCGCTCCGGTCGATTCATCGTGATCGTCATGATGGGGCCGTCTCGTTCGACGAGGGCGTCGGGCATCGGGTCTGTCTCCGTGGGTCGGGTCGCGGGAGGGGAGCCCCGGGAGTCGCGGCTCAGCCACTCCTCGCGCGCAGGCCGCGCAAGATCGGCCCGAAGAGTCGCGCCCGCCAGCCGAGCAGTCGGCGCAGGGAGCGGTTCTCGAGCTCGAGGTCGGCCGGGTCGATGGGGCGCGGTCGGGTCAGCAGCTCGCCGGCCCGGATCCGGTCGCAATGTGCGAAGAAGTCGCTCTCCGAGAGGTTCTCGCGCAGGACCTGGCGCTGCCAGTCCAGTCGCTTCGGATCCCGGGCGAGCATCGATTCCAGGCTCGGCGCCCAGTCGGTCGTGCAGCCGAGGAGCCAGCCCGTCTGATAGAAGAGCGGGCTGTCGCGGAACATCAGCGTCGCCGTGGGCTTGTCGTGCTGCATGGCCTCGAGCAGGACGCTGCTCGGCGTGCCGATGACGCAGCGCGTCCGGCCGAGGGCCTCCGCGAAATCCCCCGACGCGTCGAGCGGCAGGTCGGGGATCTCCCTTCGCAGGGCCTCGATCAGGGACTCGTCGAAGAGGCGGAAGGCATGTCGATGCCCTCCGGCGGAGAGCGCCCGGCAGGCGTCCAGGAGACATCGGATCAGATCGCGCCGTTCGGCCTCGTCGAAGTAGGGCGTGCGGGCCGTCGTCACGAGGAAGTCGAGCTCCGGAGTCCGGTCGGCCGCGTCTTCTCCTGCGGTGGGGCTCGGGGCCTGCGGGCGGCTCGTGGCGATCCGACGATTGGCGTAGGTCATGAGCTCCAGGCCTCGTTCCGGATTCTTGTGCTCGATCCAGCGCCGCTGCGTCTCGCCGATGGCGGCGACGCCGTCGTGGATGATCGGCTCGAAGAGTCCGACCTGTCCAGGGCCCATCCGCCGCACGAGGCTCGGGCTCCGGTAGAGGTTGGACCATTCGAGCGGGCCGTCCACCAGAAGCAGGGTGGAGACCCCGCGTCGGCGCGCCTCGAAGATCCAGCGATGGGTCGGCGGGGGCAGATAGCTCTTCGAGATCACGAGTCGGCAGTCGGCGAGGAGGGACCGGATGCGGATCTCCTCGTTCGGCTTCGCGAAACGGAAGATCGAGGCGAGACGCTCGGGGGTCGGGCCTACGAAGGCCTCGAACGCGCGGCGCGAGGCGAGCACGAGGAAGAGCCCTTCGGACGTCGAGCGGTCGCGGGTGGGCGATCGGGAGGAGGGATGCATCCGGGTCAGACCCCCTCCAGATAACGTACGAGCGGCCCGAAGGCGGCCGCCTCGCAGAAGTGGAGCTTCGCGAAATCATGTCCGCGCGCCGCGGTGATGTGGCGGCCCTCCGCGTCCCGGGCCCAGTCCTGCAAGGCGTCGATCCAGGCCGCCGGCGTATCGGCGATGCGCAGACCGGACGGGCTCGCCTCCTCGAGTCCCTGGGCGCCGACCGACGTCGTCAGGAGCGGTCGCCCATGAGCCAGGGCCTCGACGTTCTTGATCTTGAGGCCGCTCCCTGCTCGGACCGGATTGACGGCGATGTCGACCTCGGTCCAGAAGGCGTCGACCGAGTCGACGGCGCCGTGGATCCGGAGGCCTCGAGCCGACGGCGGACGCCAGCGCGCGCAGACCTGACCGGCCACGTGGAGCTCGATGGCGTCGCCCAACGCGCTCTCCAGGGAGGGCCAGACCTCTTCGAGCAGCCAATCGAGCCCGCGCACGTTCGACTCGTCCCGTCCGCCCAGGAACCCCAGTCGCAGGGCTCCTCCCGGACTCCGGATGGAAGGCGGAGGCGTGATCTCGGGGATCGGGATGCCGTGGGGGACGAGCAGTACGGGTCGCGACGGAGCCAGCTCGGCGAGCTTCGCGCTCTCCCGGGCCTGGATGGCGATCAGGGCGTCGAAGGTCTCGAGGATCCTCGCCTCCTCCTCGGCGTCGATCGCGCCCGCGCCCGTCGCCATCCCCTCCGCGCGATAGAGCCGGGCCCGCTCGTGCATCACGTCGTGGGTGTCGATCAGGTAGAGCGGCTGGCCATCACGCAGGGCTGGACGAGGCAGCACGAGGTGCGCGAGACGCAGGAACTCGACGACGACCACGCGGGGCGCTCTCGAGCGGATCGCATGATGCACGAAGGCGCGCCGGGTCGCCGACGAGCGGCGCCCCGGAATCGGCGGGAGAGGACCGCGTGCCTCGCGGACCCGCAGCCCGATCCCGCGCAGGAACGAAATCAGGGCCGGGCCCGATCGGTCGAGGACCGTGAGCCCCGGGCAGCTCGCGACGAAGTCGTCGACCCGCTGTCGATCGCCCCGATCGATGCGACCGACATGAAGGGCGGCGACACGAAAGCCGTTCCGGCAGAGGAACCGCAGGAGCGACGCGATCCGCTGCTCGGATCCGATGGAGCATCGCCAGAAGAGGCGGTCGGTGACGAAGAGAATCTCATCGGAGGGGCGACTCACGGACGGGCTCAGCTCGGCCAGGCCCGAAGGGGAGCGGGCGTCGCAGGCGAGCCTGCGAAGGGCTCGCGCTCGAAGAGCTCGCTCGAGAGGCTGCCCTCCGCGGCCCGTCGGTAGAGCTCGGCGAAGCAGTCGAGGCTATGCCGCTGATCGCGCCTCCGACGAACCCAGTCGAGGCCGTGGCTCGCCAGCGCCTCGCGTCGGTCCCGGTCGCCGAGCAGCCGGGTCAGGCCTTCGGCGAGCGCGGCCGCCGTCCGCGGGACCTGCTCGAGCTCGAGACCCGGTCGGCCGATCGCCGCCGACTGTCCCTCGAAGGGGGTGATCAAGACGGGCCGTCGGCAGGCCATCGCTTCGAGCACGACGTTCGGCGTGCCCCCCTCCCGGTTGGTCGGCAGCACGACGAGGTCGGCGGCGGCATAAAAGTCCGGGAGGTCGTCGCGAACGCCCATGAAATGGATGCGGTCGGCGTGGGCGCTGCGCGCCACGAGCTGCTCGAGGCGCCGCTCGAAGGGGCCTCGGTCCTCGGCCCGCTGGTCGTGTCGCGGACCGACGACGACGAGATGGGCGTCGGGATGCGCGCCGCCGAGCGCGTCGAAGGCCTCGACGAGCAGGTCCGTTCCCTTTCGCGGACTCACGGCGCCGACCGAGAGCAGGACGGGGCCCTTGCCCTCGATGCCCAGCTTCTCTCGCGCCCGTAGGCGCTCTTCGGGACTGGCCGGGGAATAACGCTCGAGATCGACGCCGTTCGGAATCACGGCGATCGGCGACCGGACCCCGACCCCGTGCAGGTAGTCGCGAATCCGCTCGCTGCTGGTCACGACGCCGTCGAAGAGGTCGTAGAAGCCGCGCAGCATGCGCTCCTTGAGCAGCTGCCGGAGCCTCGTCTCCTCCACCGCGGGGCGCGCGATCTGGATCGCGTAGAGGATCGGGATGCCGAGCCGCCGAATGCGCCTCAGCCAGTAGAGCGACTCCAGGCGCTCGAAGGAGTGGATCTGGATCACGTCCGGCCGGGTCTCCGGGTCCTCGCAGAGCTCGATCAGGGCCCGGAAATAGGTCGCGGTGCGGCGGAGACCGGTCGCGTCGGGAAGTCGCACGCGATGGACCGGAATCCCCTCGACCCGTCCGAGGGGCAGCCTATCCCCGATGCGCGCCTCTCTCCAGCCGAGGTCGATCTCCTGCTGCGTCAGATCCTTCGAGCGGGCCGTTCCGGCGAGGACCCGGGCCTGGATGCCTCGCTCTCGAAGGCCAGGCTGGTAGCGCAGGAAGCGCAGGGAGCCGCCGCCGAAGGTCGGATAGAAGGTCGGCAGGGCGAGGCAGAGCTTCAGCATTCGGCGAGGCGACTCCTGATCCGACGGCGGGAGCCAGAGCATACCGGAACGACTCGAAGATTCTCGTTTCGAACCTTTCGAGAAGCCTCCGTGGCCTGCCGTGGAGCCGACCGTGCGTTCCGCGGCACGCTCCGACGCCGCTTCGGCCGCAGAGCGCAGGCTGACGCGCTCACCCCGGGAGACCGGGTCGGGAGGGGAGGCGGATGGCTGAAGGTGCTCCGCGGGCCCGGCCGAGCGGGCGGCACGCGTCGGATCCGGGCGCGATCGCGGCGATCCGCGGGCGATCCGCGGTCTAGAAGAGCATCGCGTCGAGCGAGATCGAGCCCGGCCCGATCAGCAGGAACATCAGGCAGACCACGGCGAGGTTGATCGTGTACTCGGCGCCGGGCGGATCGTTCGTGATGAGGTAGCCGGCGCCCCGATGCCCCACGATGCCCGCGACCAGCATGGTGGCGATCAAGGCGATGCAGGCGGGCCGCGTCGCGAGGCCCACGGCGAGCAGGGCGCCTCCGACCAGCTCCGAGAGCATCGCCATCCGGGCCTGGACCGCCGGCATCGGCACTCCGAGATCCGCCAGCCAGCTCGCGAAGCCGTCGAGCGAGCCGTTGCCCACGATCCCGAGCTTCCCGAACGCATGGATCACGAAGCAGACCCCGATCGCCACGCGGCCCACGAGCAGGGCGACGTCGATCAGAAGAGGATTCGTACCGTAGATCAGGGCAGAGAGGTCCATGCGCAGTTCTCCTTCTCGGGAACGGCCGGTTTTTAGCACAGCATGGCGAGCCCGCCCGGGACGGGGCGCGTCCCCTTCATCGGCGCAGCGGATTGAGGGTCAGACCTTTTGGCCCCATACTCCCGGAGCGGCAATGGATCGGCGACCGGGCGGCCACTCTTCCTCGTGGGCCCTTCGAGGCCGGTCGCGCCGTGTGAGGGTCCAGATGAGTCCGCCGACCGAGCCCAGCTTCCAGCGCGTCGAAGCGAACGCCGATTTTCCTGCGATGGAGCGGGAGATCCTGCGTTTCTGGGCGGAGATCGACGCCTTCGCCGAGAGCAACCGGCGTCGCCGGGGCGGCGCGCCCTTCGTCTTCTACGATGGCCCGCCCTTCGCCACCGGGACCCCCCACTACGGCCATCTCCTCGCGGGCACGATCAAGGACATCGTCCCGCGCTTCTGGAACATGCGCGGCCGATCGGTGGAGCGCCGCTTCGGCTGGGATTGCCATGGGCTCCCGATCGAGGCGCTGGCCCAGGAGGCCCTGGGCCTCTCCGGGACGGGCGAGATCCTCGAGCGCGGAGTCGACGTATTCAACGAGCAGTGTCGCCGAATGGTGCAGACCTACGTCGGAGAGTGGCGCCGGACCGTCGAGCGGATGGGGCGCTGGGTCGACTTCGAGGACGACTACAAGACCATGGACGTCGACTTCATGGAGTCGGTCTGGTGGGTCTTCAAGCAGCTCTGGGAGAAGGACAGGGTCTACAAGAGCTATCGCATCATGCCGTATTCCTGGAAGCTCGCGACCCCGCTCTCGAACTTCGAGGCGAACAGCAGCTACAAGGAGGTGCAGGACCCGGCGATCACCGTCCGTCTGCGTGTCCGCGAGGGTGCGGAGCGGATCGTCCCGAAGCTCGCCGCCGACGGGGGCTCGCTCTTCCTGACGGCCTGGACGACGACGCCCTGGACGTTGCCCTCGAATCTCGCGCTCTGCGTGGGGCCGGAGATCGACTACGTCGTCGTCGAGGAGGTCGACCCGGCGGGCACGGCGGGCCCCGACCGCCTCGTGCTGGCCGAGAAACGGCTCGCCGCCTATGACGCGAAGCTCGCGCGCGCGCTCGCCGAAGCGCCGGATGCGGCGGAAGCCGCGGAGGGAGACCACTATCGTTTCGTCCGCCGCCTTCCGGGACGCGATCTCCTGGGACTGCGCTACGAGCCCCTCTTTCCCTGGTTCGCGGACCGTTCGGACGCGTTCGTCGTGCTCGGAGACGGCTTCGTCACGACCGAGGACGGCACCGGGATCGTCCATCTGGCGCCGGCCTACGGAGAGGACGACTTCCGAGTCTGCCGCGCCGCGGGTATCGACCTCGTCGATCCGCTCGACGCCGAGGGCCGGTTCACGGAGCCCGTGAGCGACCATGTCGGCCAGGTCTGCAAGGACGCCGACAAGGCCATCATCAAGCGACTGAAGGAAGAGGGGAGCCTGGTCCAGCAATCGACCATCGAGCACAGCTACCCCTTCTGCGAGCGCTCGGACACGCCCCTCATCTACCGGGCGATCGAGGCCTGGTACGTGAAGGTCGAGGATCTCCGCGAGAGGCTCGTCGCGATCAACGAATCGATCGGCTGGGTGCCCGAGAGCGTGGGCCGGAACCGGTTCGGAAACTGGCTCGAGAACGCCAACGACTGGAACATCAGCCGCAACCGGTTCTGGGGATCGTGCATTCCGGTCTGGGTGAACGTCGACGATCCCGAGGATACGATCTGTGTCGGCTCGCGCGCCGAGCTCGAGGCCCTGTCGGGCGTCGCGGTCGACGATCTCCACAAGCACGTCGTCGACGAGGTCGTCATCGAGCGCGACGGGAAGACCTATCGACGGACCCCCGAGGTCCTCGACTGCTGGTTCGAGTCGGGCTCGATGCCCTACGCGCAGCAGCATTATCCCTTCGAGCGCGAAGGGGAGCTCGAAGAGTTCTTTCCCGCGCACTTCATCGCAGAGGGCCTCGACCAGACCCGCGGCTGGTTCTACACCCTGCTCGTGCTCGGGGCCACCCTCTTCGACGAGAGTCCCTACCGGAACGTGATCGTGAACGGACTGATTCTCGCCCGCGACGGCAAGAAGATGTCGAAGCGGCTGAAGAACTACCCGGATCCGAACGAGATCCTCGATCGGTTCGGCGCCGATGCCCTCCGCGCCTACATGATCGACTCGCCGGTGGTGCGGGCCGAAGAGCTGCGCTTCGACGAGGCGGGACTGAAGGAGATCGTACGGACGGTCGTGCTGCCCTATTGGAACGTCCTCTCCTTCTTCACGACCTACGCGAGCATCGACGGCTACGACCCGCGGACCTGGGAGACGCCGCCGCCCGCCGACCGGGCCGACCTCGACCGCTGGATCCTCTCCGTACTCCAGAGCCTGGTTCGCGACGTCGACGCGGAGATGGAGGCCTACCGTCTCTACGCCGTCGTGCCGCGTCTGGTCGGCTTCATCGACGACCTCACCAACTGGTACGTGCGCCGCTCCCGCGAGCGTTTCTGGAAGACCGAGGACGATCGGGACAAGTCGGGGGCCTTCGCGACGCTCTTCGAGGTGCTGTCGACCTTCTCTCGCGCGCTGGCGCCCTTCATGCCCTTCCTGACCGAGGCGGTCCATCAACGGCTCGTGCGTCCGGTCGACCCGGACGCCCCGGCCAGCGTGCATTGGTGCGACTACCCCCGCGTCGAGTCGGCGCTCATCGACGAGGCGCTCGAGCGTCGGATGGCGATCGTGCGACGGGTGTCGGCTCTCGGGCGGCGGATCCGCGAGGACCACAAGATCAAGGTGAGGCAGCCGCTGCGCGAGCTGACGGTCGTCCACCGGGACGCCCGCGTGCGCGAGGACGTCTGCGCGGCGGAGGATCTCATCGCGGACGAGCTGAACGTGAAGAGCGTCGCGGTCGAGGCGGACGAGAGCGCCTTCGCGACCGTCACGGTGAAGCCCAACTTCAAGACGCTGGGCAAGCGCTGCGGTCCGAAGCTCAAGCAGATCGGTCCCGCCCTGGCCGACTGGGGCTTCGAGGAGGTGGCGCGACTCGAGGCGGGCGAGACCCTCACGGTCGAAGGCGAGGCGCTCGGACTCGAGGATGTGCTGCTCCAGCGCGAAGCGAAGGGCGACTCGGCGACCGCGACCGACGGCGAGTACACCGTCGTGCTCGACACCCGGGTCGACGAGGGGCTGCGACGCGAGGGGCTCGCGCGAGAGGCGATCAACCTCTTCAATACGGCCCGCAAGGAGGCGGGGTTCGAGATCTCCGATCGGGTCCGGGTGCGCTGGGCCTGCGACGATCCCGGAGTCGCGCAGGCGCTGCGCCAGCACGCGGATCTCGTGGCGAAGGAGATCCTGGCCGTGGCGCTCTCGGAGGAGCCCCCGGATGCCTCTCCGGTCGGTGAAGATTCCCGAGGCCGCGTGTCGGAGGGCGAGCTCGCCCTGGGAGGGGCGTCTCTTCGCTACTCGCTCTCGCGCCCGGACTCGCCCGCTGCGTCGCCCCCTGCGTCGTCGGAGGCGCGGTAGACCGACGAGTCGGGATGAAAGGCCGACCAGGCGAACCAGAATCCTTCGACGACCTCCAGGTCCGGGGGGGCGTCGACCTCGAAGACGCGGCGATCCGGATCATAGGCGACCCTCACGTCCTCACCTAGGAAGCGCTCCTCGACGCGACCGCCGGCTCGGGCGATCTCGGAGGCCGGATAGGCTCGCGCTGCCTCGCCCGGCTTGCGCAGCCCGAGAGTGGGCATCTTCGGGTGAAAGCTCCGGTCGAAGGAGGCCGGGAACATCAGCTCCCGAGAGCGGGCATAGCTGCCATAGGGCGAGCGGTCGTAGCTTCGCCGGTGGCCCGTCTCCCTCGAGAGGACCGTCGTCTCCGGATGCCGACGCTTCCACTCCCCCCATCGCGCGAAGCTCGAACGGATCATCTGGAGGCGTCGGCCCATCAGGGGGCCGGTGACGGCTCGGGCAGCGATCTGGGACCAGAGACTCTCGGTCTCCCGGTCGTACATCAACAGATCGGACCGGTAGAGCAGGCCGGACACGCCGAAGCGCTTCGTCTCGCCCTCGATCCTCCGGTCGAAGACGAGTCCGGTTCCACAGAGAGGACAATACGAGACGAGGATGGCTCGACCGCCGAGCGTGTCGTTCACGAGCTCGTGCCAGTCGAGAAGGGCGATCGGATAGGCGCGGGCCTCGCCCTCGAGCACGACACCGAGCACGAGATCCCGTTCCTTCCAGCTCGCTCGCGATGCGGGCACGGTCTTCGGGTGTTCCAGCGCGGGGATGCCATCGCGAGAGGGGCCACCCGCGAGGATCTCGGAGGCGGGGATCGAGGCGGGCGAGAGATCGAAGCCGTTTCGCATCGGCTGCGCGATTCCGGGCCGGGCCGAGACGAGAAGGATCAGGCCGACCATCATGGCCAGAAGGCGTCTTGCCGGCCGCAGGGAGCCGAAGGCGCCGTCGAGGGAATCGAGAATCGAGACGCGGGGACGACCTTGCATCATGACCCAGGCTACGGCCAGGCCGCCATCCGGGTTACTGCGCCTCGTCCCCGCCCCTGCCCGCGCTCTCGTGCGCGTCCCATGACCAGAGCACGTCCTGCCGGCGAAGCATGAAGAGTGCGACGAAGGCAGCCAGGACGGGGATGGCGGCGATGAAGAGGTGGTTGCCGCCGAAGGGCGAGATCAGCCTCTCCCAGGTCGAGAGCGTCGAGATCGCATGGATCGCGAGAGCGGCGCCATAGGTCCAGGTTCGCCAGGCCCCCGCGAGCAGGCCGAGACTCAGGAGCGCCTCGACGACGCCGACCGCGGGAGCGAGGTCCGTCGCGAGAGGGACCTTGTAGAAGACCTCGAAGATCTTCACGGTCTGCGCGGGCGCGACCATCTTGTCGATGCTCCAGAGGAGCAGGAAGACGCCCAGACCGAGGCGGAGGACGAGGAGGGCCGAAGCGAGCGGGCGGGAGGCCATGCGGAATCTCCTTCAGCGGAAGCTCACGGAGGGTAGCCGGATGTGCCATGCTCGTCGGCGGTCGACCTCCCGATCGAGGCGGGAGACCCCGAGCGGGAGGCGGACGCAGGAGCAGTGGGAGTGAAGACGGAGCAGGCTCTCGGCCCCCGACGCGAGAAGATCTACGAGATCATCTTCGAGGCGGACACGCCGCTCGGCAAGGCCTTCGACGTGACGCTGCTCTGCGCGATCCTGGCGAGCGTCGCGGCGGTCAGCCTCGACAGCGTGGACGCGTACCAGGCGCGCTTCCACGACGAGCTGCTGATGGCCGAGTGGATCTTCACGGGCCTCTTCACCGTCGAGTATCTGCTCCGCCTCGTGTGCGTGGCGAGGCCCCTGCGCTATGCCCTCAGCTTCTACGGCCTCGTCGACCTGCTCTCGATCCTGCCGACCTATCTCAGCCTGCTCCTTCCGGGTAGTGAGAGCTTTCTCGTGATCCGCACGCTGAGGCTGCTCCGGGTCTTCCGCGTCCTCAAGCTCGGTCGATTCGTGTCGGAGAGTGAGATCCTGATGACGGCGATGCGCAACTCGCGTCCCAAGGTCATCGTCTTCCTCTTCGCCGTGCTCACGATCGTCGTCGTGATCGGCGCGGCCATGTACCTCATCGAAGGCGCCGAGAACGGCTTCACCTCGATCCCGCGCTCGATGTACTGGGCGATCGTGACCCTGACCACGGTCGGCTACGGCGACATCGCGCCCCGGACCGTGGGCGGACAGCTGTTGAGCTCGCTGTTGATGATCCTCGGCTACGGCATCATCGCGATCCCGACGGGCATCGTCACGGCGGAGCTGACCAGTGTGGCGCGTCCGACGGAGGTCACGACCCGGACCTGTCCCGCGTGCCTCAGCGAAGGCCATCGCTCCGATGCCCGCTTCTGTCGGGATTGCGGCGAGCCCCTGCCCGAGCGTCAGGGGAGGCTCGGAGGCGAGCCCGGGCCGTCGGCCTGAATGGAGCCGCCGCTCGACGACCGGCTCTAGAGCGGACTCCGGAGTGGACGCGGGATCGAAATCGAGAGAGGAGGATCGATGCAGCTCAACGGAATCGCCCACGTCCAGCTGACGGTGGTCAGCGTCGAGCGCTCGAAGGCGTTCTACGGTCCCCTGCTCGAGCTCTTCGAGATGCAGGTCCTGATCGACACGGACACCTACTACTACTGCATCGGAAGTCGCACCGGCATCGCGATCTCGGAGGTGGAGCCGCGACACGCGGAGGATCGCTTCGACCAGCGACGGGTCGGACTCCATCATCTCTGCCTGCGCGCTCGGGAGCGCAGCGACGTCGACGAGGTCCACGCCTTCGTGGAGGAGCTCGGAGCCCGGATCGTGCACCCGCCGCGGGAGGATGCCTTCGCGCCCGGCTACTACTCGGTCCTCTTCGAGGATCCCGATGGGATCCGCATCGAGGTGAACCACGTCCCGGGGCGAGGTCACCTCCGGACCTGAGCCGGGTCGCGAGCCCCGAGCCCCGAGCCCCAAGCCCCGGCACGTACTCGCCTCGCGCTGGCCGGGACTGCCGTTCGGAGGCCCGGGCGGTCGGTGCCCGCCCGGCGCCTCAGGCGGCGCGGACCTCGACGGGGATGCCGTTGGCGACGTGGGTTCCCGACGGCACGTCCAGGATCGTCTCGTCCGTCAGGTAGTTCGAGCACGCCCCCGGCTGCAGGCGCTCCGCGACGGACATGCGCACGCCCGGGACGCGATGTCCGAAGCCGTGGGGCAGGCTGACGACACCGGGCATCATCTCGTCGCTGATCCGGCACTCCACCTCGACCTCGCCGACCCGCGAGCGCACGCGCACGGAGTCGCCGCTCGCGAGGCCGACACGCTTCGCATCGTCCGGGTGGATCAGCAGCGTGCAGCGGTTCGGACCCTTGGCGAGCGCCGGCAGGTTGTGGAGCCAGGAGTTCATGTTCCGGACCTGCCGGCGACCGACGAGGACCAGCCGATCGGCGCGACTCCGCTCCTCGAGCCCCTCGGCCAGCCGCTCGAGGTCCTGCACGACGTAGTCGGGGGCGAGGTCGATCCGCTCGAAGGGCATCGATTCGGGCAGGCGTCCGGCCTCGAGCGGGCCGAGGTCGATGCCGTGCTCGGCCTCCCGGATCCGACGCAGGTTCAGCCCCGAGGAACGTTCGTCGAAGCGGTCTCCGTAGGGGCCCACGCGGATCATCGCGTCGATCATGCGCATGGGGCCGCGATCTGCGTCGAGACGGGCGAGGGCGTCCTCGGGCGTCGTGTCGGGGCAGCCCGTGCCCGGGCCGACCACCATGCCGAGCAGCCCCTTGATCATGAGGTCGTCGACGACGTCCCCGGTCGTGCCCGCGATGCGGGCGCCGAGCTCGCAGAGGATCTCCCAGTGGTCGCGCATCCCCTCTTCGGGCTCGAAGAGCTGCGGAGACCAACGGGCGAAGTTGTGGACCGTCGTCGTCTCGAACAGGAAGTCGTAGTTCTCGTGCTCGAGCTGGACCGTGCTGGGCAGGATGAGGTCCGCGTGGCGGGTGGTCTCGTTCAGGTAGATGTCGAGGGACACCATGAACTCGAGCTCGTCGAGGGCCGCCGCGAGACGCTCGCCGTTGGGTGCGGAGAGGACGGGATTGCCCATCACGGTGACGAGCCCGCGCATGCGCTGCTCGCCCGCGCTCGCCTCCTCGATCTCCTCGGCGAGCAGGCCGCAGGGAACCTGGGCGCCGATCTCCGGGATGCCGCGGGCCACCGTCCGGTAGCGACCGAACTCGAAGGGCTCCGCCGGTCGGCCGGGCTCCGAGCGCCCGGTGGCCGAGCGGGGGAAGAGCAGGCCACCCTCCGCATCGAGCCGGCCGGTGAGCACGTTCACGACGTAGACGAGCCAGCTCGCCAGGGTGCCGAACTCCTGCGTACAGAGCCCGATGCGGGCGTACCAGGCGCCGTGCGCCGCGCTGAAGGCGCGCACCAGCTCACGGGTCGTCTCCGGATCGACTCCGGTCGCGGCCGCCACGCGCTCGGGCGGGTAGTCGCGGGCGATGGCCTCGATCTTCCCGACTCCGTCCGTGAAGTCGGCGAGCCGTCCGAGATCGACGAGGCCCTCCTCGAAGAGGACCTGGCAGACGGAGAGGAGGAAGTAGGCGTCGGATCCGGGCTTGATGAAGACGTGCTGCGAGGCGATCTCCGCCGTCTCGGTCCTGCGCGGGTCGATCGTCACGACGCGTCCCCCGCGATCCTGGATCTCACGCAGGCGCTTCTTCGCGTTCGGGCCCGACATGAGGCTGCCCTGGGAGACGAGCGGATTGCCGCCCATGCAGACGAAGAAGTCCGTCCGCTCGATGTCGGGGATCGGAAACATCCAGGGGTCGCCGATCATCGTGTGCAGTGCGACGTTCTGGGGAAACTGGTCCATCGTCGCGGCCGAGAAGCCGCGTTGCGAGCCGAGGCCATTCATCAGCGGCGGCAGGTAGAGCTGACCGCCGACGTTGTGACCGGTCGGATTGCCGATGTAGTAGCCGTTGGCGTCGGCGCCATGCCGATCCCGGATCTCACGGAGTCGGCGAGCGGCATGATCGAAGGCCTCGTCCCACGAGATCTCCTCCCAGCTGCCGTCGGCGGTCTTTCGGATCGGCCTCTTCAGCCGCTCGGGATCTTCGTAGATCTCCTTCATGGCGTAGGCCTTGGGGCAGAGGTAGCCCTGGCTGCGCGCGTCCTCGGGATCGCCTTCGATCCGAAGGACGCTGTGCGTCGAGGGATCGATCTCCACGCGAAGCCCACAGCTCGCCTCGCAGGTGGGGCAGGAGCGGTGCACGATCTGCGTTTCGGTCCGGGTGGCGGGGGCGGTCATGGGCAATCCTCCTCGGCGATGCGCGCGCGATCGGGACGGGGCGCGGCGTCTCGACGCGAGACACTACCTCAACGAGACGCGCCCCGTCCCGGGCCGCCGAACGGGGTCGACGCCTCCCTCAGGTCGGCTTCGGAGCGGCTCGCGCGGGCGATCTGCGGATCAGGCCCTCCTGGACCGCCGAAGCGACGAGCCTCCCCTCGCGCGAGTAGAAGAGCGCGCGCCCCATGCCCCGGGATCGCGAGACCACGGGGCCGTCCTGGACCGCGTAGATCCAGTCGTCCAACCGGAAGGGCTCGTGCAGCCAGATCGCGTGATCGAGGCTCGCCGAGCGGACCCCCGGACTCATCACGCCGAAGTCGAGCGGATGGAAGGCGGAGATCATGATGGTGAGGTCCGACGCGTAGGCGAGCAGCGCGGCATGCATCGAGGGATCCTCCGGGAGTCGGCCACGCGTCCGGATCCAGCAGCGCAGCTCGGGATCGCGAGGCGGAGCCTCGACCATGTCGAGACCTCCTTCGACCAGGATCTCGAGCGCACGGAAGCCGATCTTCTCGGGCGGGATGTCGAAGCCCAGGCTTCGGATCGCCCGGGAGAGGCCCACCTCGTAGGGCTCCCCGCTGATCTCCTCCGGTACCGGCGCATCGATCTGTCGCTGCGGTCCGGGCTCCTCGACATGGAAGGAGACGGACAGGTTGAAGATGGCCTCGTCGTCCTGTCGCGCGACCACCCGACGGGTGGTGAAGCTCCGTCCGTCCCGGATCCGATCGACCTCGTAGTCGATCGGTCGCTCGGGGTCGCCCGGACGCAGGAAGTAGGCATGGGCGGAGTGCGGGAGCCGTTCGTCGACCGTCGCCTGTGCGGCGCGCAGGGCCTGCGCGAAGACGAGCCCCCCGAAGATGCGGCCGTTGGGAGCGGGATCACTCGTGCCGGTGAAGACGTCGGAGCCCTTCGGCTCGAGGGAGAGCCGTCGAACGAGGTCGGCGAGGGCGGATCCGGGGGCGCTCGACATCCGAGAGAGGTAGCGAAAGGGGGGATTCTCAGCCCGCTCCGGAGTCGATATGATTTCGGGCGAGCTGCGGAAGTCCCCGTGTGCAAGCGGCGGGGAGTCTCCCTCCATCCGAACGATTCGAGACCCGCGCAAGCCCGGGCCGACGAGGACGATCCCCGATGGCCGACCTGCCCTTCCTTCTCTTCGATGCCGACAATCACTACTACGAGGCCGAGGACGCCTTCACGCGCCATGTCGATCCGCGCATGAAGAAGCGCTGCATGAGCTGGGCGACGGTGAACGGTCGCAAGGAGCTGCTCGTCGGGGGGCGGGTCAATCGCTTCATTCCGAATCCGACCTTCGATCCCGTGGCCCGTCCGGGCTGTCTCGATCAATACTACCGGGGCAACAATCCCGAAGGCCTCAGCATCCGCGAGGCCTTCGGCGAGCTCGAGCCGATCCGCCCCGAGTACCGCGACCGGGAAGCGAGGCTGAAGGTGATGGACGACCACCGCATCGAGAAGGCGATCTACTTCCCCACCCTGGGTGTCGGCATGGAGGAGGCGCTCAAGGACGACGCGGAGGCGGTGCACACGGCCTTCGAGGCCTTCAATCGCTGGCTGCTCGACGATTGGGGCTTCGCCTATCAGGAGCGAATCTTCGGCGCGCCCTATCTCTCGCTGATGGATCCGGAGAGGGCGGTCCGCGAGCTCGAGTGGGTGCTCTCGAACGATGCCCGCTTCATCGTGATGCGGCCCTCCTTCGTGTATGGAAAGGGGGGGAGCCGATCGCCTGCGGATCCCTGCTTCGACCCCTTCTGGCAGATCGTCAACGACGAGGGCGTCACGGTCGTCTATCACGGGGGTGATGCCGGCTACGGCGAGTACATGGCCGACTGGGGAGAGGGTGGCTCGATCCAGAGCTTCGGGTACTCGCCGCTCCGAAGCATCGCGATGGCCCACAAGCCGCCCTTCGATCTGATGGCCGCCCTGATCTCGCATCGTCTCTTCGAGCGCTTCCCGAACCTGCGGGTCGCGAGCATCGAGATGGGGGCGTTCTGGGTCTCCTGGCTCCTTCAGGCGATGGAGCGGACCTACGGCCAGAGCCCGGGGTCGTTCGCCGAGGATCCGATCGAGACCTTCCGGCGGCACGTGTGGATCGCGCCCTTCCACGAGGACAGCCTGCTCGAGCTGAAGAGCCTGATCGGCGCGGAGAACATGCTCCTGGGATCCGATTGGCCCCATGCCGAGGGGCTCGCGGATCCGACGGAGTTCGTCCACGAGCTCGAGGGGTTCGACGAGTCCGAGATCAAGCGGGTCATGCGCGACAACGCGCTCTCGCTCTCCCAGCGAAGGCCGGTCTGAGGACCCCTCGCGAGCCGACGAGCCCAGTAGTGCGCGAGGGGCTCGAAGCCCGCCGCGCACGCCCTACGCCAGAAGGATGGAAGAGAACGATGCGCGCAGCCCTGCTCGAAGAGTGCCAGAAGCCCCTCGCCCTGGTCGACGACGTCGAGGTCTCGGAGCCGGGACCGCGGGAGGTCGTGGTGAAGGTCTCGAATTGCGGCATCTGCCACTCGGACCTCACGATGGTCGACAACCCCGGCGGATCGCAGCTGCCGGTGATCCTCGGTCACGAGGCGGCGGGGGTGGTCGAGGCGGTCGGCCCCGGAGTGACGCGTCTCGCTCGGGGGG
>CAYXLY010000008.1:0-21078 GCA_964466005.1 uncultured Spirochaetaceae bacterium
CTGGAGGTCTCGATGCTGACCGCGGAGCTCGGCGAGGAGACTTTGGCCCGCCCCCTTCTCGACCAGCTCTCGAGCGCCCCGGAGCAACACGCGGTGCTGCCGATTCCGATCCTCTACGGCGGGCCGCTCACCCGCGCCATGGCGGCCCTGTCCCTGCTGCTCGGTCTCTCGGACGAGGCGATGGCGCTCTACGACGACGCGATCGGCTCCGCGAGCTCGCTCGGTGCGAGACCGACCGTCGCGCATCTGCTGATCGAGGCCGCCCCGCTGCATGCCCGGACCGGCTCCGTCGCCCGCGCGATCGGGATGGCCCGAGATGCCGAGCGACTCTCGGAGGAGCTCGGCATGGAGCCGGCCGAGGCGGCGGCGCGAGCCATTCGGACGAAGCTCGAACATCGTCCGTCGAACGGCTGAGGCGGCAGGCTCGGGCTCGCCTTCGGCCGCGTCTCCGCGCGTCGGGAAGGTCCGGAGGACGCCGTGTGAGCGGAGCCTGGGAGCCCGAGGGCATTCGGGCTCCGCCACGGGCCGAGGGGGCGATAGGGGGGCGAACGGGATCCGGGAGGGGCGGGGCGATCCCTTCTCCGATGTGAAATGCGGGCCTCGTTCCGCTAACTAATCAGCAGGGGGAAGCGCGATCGGGGCTCGTCGTCCGAGCGACGAGAACGTCCTTCGACCGGTCCGAGCCGTCGTGCCCGGATTCGTGAAGGAGGCCCCGACCTGCAAGGGGTTTCACCTCCGCGTTTCCTTTTGATCGGAGGAGAGCCGTGAAGCAAGCCGACCGAAGGTCCGAGACCCGCAAGCGAATTCTGGAGGCCGCCCGCGAGGTCTTCTTCCGCGAGGACTACATGGGGACGAGCGTCGACGAGATCGCCGCGCTGGCCGGGATCTCGAAGGGCGCCGTCTACCGCCATTTTCCGAGCAAGGCGGCTCTCTACGTGACGATTCTGGGAGAGAACGGCCGGGTCTATTTCGAGGGCATCGAGCGCCGCATCAAGGCCACCGAGTCGCTTCCCACCGCCGATCGGATCCGCAATCTGTGGTCGGCCTATCTCCGGTACTGGATCCGGAATCCGGATCATTTCCGGGTCTTCTGGGCCATCGACAACGAAGCGGTGATCGGTCGTCTGCCGAAGCATCTCGCCGAGGGCATCCCCAACTTCTGGCGCCGCTCGCTGGAGCAGACCCAGGCGGTGCTCGACGAGGGCGTCCGGCGCGGCGAGCTCATCGATTGCGATACCTGGGAGACCGCTCATACCTTCTGGACCGTGGCGACCGCGCTGATCGAGCACGACGGAACGAAGGGGCGTCGGATGATCCGACAACGGCCGCTGCGCGAGATCTATGATCATTCGATCGAGGTCGTGTTGAGGGGAATCCTCGTGGACCCGAGCGAATCCTGGCTGCCCGGAAAGCCGCCGGAGGAGCGATCCTGAATCGACGGGAGAGCCGTCGCGACGAGGAGAGGTCGCCGGGAGCGCAGGTCGGGGCTCGAGACTCCGGACGAACGAACGCGCCCCTCGATCGTGGGATGGGAAAGGAAGGACGACGATGGCGAGCATCTTCACGCAGATCATCCAAGGCGAGCTGCCGGGGCATTTCGTCTGGAAGGATGACGTCTGCGTCGCCTTCCTGACGATCGCCCCTCTCAAGCCCGGCCATACGCTCGTCGTGCCGCGGGAGGAGGTCGACTCCTGGACCGATCTCGACCCGGACGTGATGAAGCATCTGGCCGGCGTGGCCCAGTCGATCGGGCGCGCGCTCGACGAGGTGTATCAGCCGGAGAAGGTGGGGCTCACGATCCTGGGTCTGGAGGTCCGCCACGTGCATCTGCACGTGTCGTGCATCTGGAAGCCGACGGATCTCGACTTCGGGAATGCGAATCACGACGCCTCTCAGGAGGGCATCGCGCAGGAGGCCGAGAAGGTGCGGGACGCGCTCCGGCGCCTCGGATACGCGCAGGTGTCCGACGGCTGAGGTCGGCGGCTCGGCCGGAGCCGGAGCCGGGGCAGGAGAGCCAGGCTCAGATTCCGAAGTGCCGGCGGATCAGGGCGAGGCTCAGCCGGTCGCTCAGGAGCCGCCGACCGAGCCCCACGAGCGCGGCCTCGCGCCCGACGGCATAACGCAATCTCGGTCGACGGGCCGTGAGCGCGTGGGAGACGGCTCGTGCCACGATCTCCGGACCGGGCGCCTTCGGCAGCGCCTCCCGGATCGTCTGCTCGCATCGGGTCGACCGGGCTGCGTAGGGCGAATCGGGGCGCGGCTCCCCCCAGTCCATGCCTTCGTTGAACGGGGTGTCGATGTCGCCGGGCTCGATCAGGCTGACGCACACGCCGTAGGGTTCGAGCTCGTTGGCCAGTGAGAGGGCCAACGCCTCGACGGCGGCCTTGCTGGCCGAGTAGTGGGCCTGGAAGGGAATCGGGGCCCGCCCGGAGAGAGAGCCGACGAGCGCGATGCGGCCTGTATCCCGCTCTCGCATGTGGGACAGGACGGGCCTCAGGACGCGCACCACGCCGAAGTAGTTCGTCTCGAGCTGGGCCCGGACCCGGGCGAGCGGCGTCTCCTCGACCGATCCGTAGATGCCCCATCCCGCATTGCAGACCAACCCGTCGAGTCGGGCCGTGCGTTCGAAGAGCCGCGCCAGGCCCCGGTCCACCGACCCGTCGTCACGGACGTCCATCTCGATCCACTCGACCCCGTCCTGCGCCTCGCGCGGGCTCCGACTCGTTCCGAAGACGCGCCAACCGAGGCCGGTCATTCGCCGGGCCATGGCGGCTCCGAGTCCGGAGGAGGCCCCCGTGATCAGGACGCTGCGGGCTTCCGACATGTGCGAATCCTCCAGGGCTCCCGATCTGGTGAGAGCTCGTCTCATGGCCCCCGACCGAGCGAGGGGGGGTGCCTCTCTACTGGGGCGCCTCTCTACTGGAAGAGAGGATCCGGGCTCGAGGCACGAGATCGCAGGCCCGGCCGTCGCGACCTCGAGATTTCGCCACGCTGAGATCGGGCCGAAGACGCGTGCATCGCGACCGCAGGGTGCATGAGATGGCCACTAGCGAAGATTGCGGCGGAAGAGCAGGGGCAGGATGATCGGCCAGCCGAAGATCAGCGGATGCCGCCGCTGCCGCTCCGTCGGCTCGATGCGACGACCCGTATGCCGCTCGAGCTTCCAGAGGACGTACGGAACCCAGTCGCCGAAGGTGAAGGCCGTCTTCAGCAGCCGCAGCAGGCCGAGCGCCCTCGCATGGGGTCGCATGATCTTCCATCGGAGACGCTGCAGGCGTTGTCGGAGCTCCGGGATCTCGACCTCGAAGGATCGGGGGTGCGGGATGGCCGAGGCGAAGGTTCCGCGAGAGACGAGAGCCGGGATCGCGCAGGCGGCGACGAGTGCGTAGCGGTCCTCGTCGGCTCGATGGAGGTCGCGAATCGACTCCTCCGCCTCGGGACGTCTCTCGCTGTCGTAGGTCCGTCGGAAGGCCTCCTGCCAGAAGGCGGCGAGCGAGAAACGACGCCAGCGCCCCTGGGCCGGGAGGAAGCAGACGAGCCGCCCCACCATCGTCACGACCGCTTCCGCCACGGTCCGCTCGAAGAAGAGGCGAGCCGCCTCGTCCCGGCAGAAGACCAGGCGAGCCGGCTGGGCGAAGCGCGCCCAGACGTAGGGATGGGGTGAGGCGAAAGACGTGCCCCGCTCGAAGGCGCGTCGATCCAGGACCCCGTACTTCGTGCGCAGGACGCGACCGTCGAGATTCCGCTCGAGGTAGTACACGTTGGGAGGGGCCACCCGGTTGATCCAGGCATGACTCCGACGGGTGTGGGCCTGTGCGTAGTCGTCCACGACGACCCAGAAATCGAGCACGCCCTCGTCGCTCTCGCTGCGCAGGCAGGATCCGTAGAAGAGCACGCCGAGGACCCCGTCGCCATGACGCTGGCGGATCTGATCGGCGAGCCAGCGCACGCCGGGTCGGACGGGGGTGGCCAGCTCGACGGCGATCTGGCGGCGGAGCCGTCCGATCGGATCGTCGACCTCGGAAGGCGACCCGGAGGCGTCGCTCACCTCGGATCCGTCTTCGGTCTCGGCAGCGGGACGGTCGTCGAGATCGCCATGGACGCAGAGCTCCCGGAGAGCGGTCGCCTCAGGCGCGGACGAAGTGAACGACCCGCTCGGCCGTGAGCGCGATGCCCCGCCCGGGGTCGGGCTGCCAGAGCTCGCCGTCGACCGTGAAGCCGCAGCTCATGCGGAGCTCCGCCCGGTCGACGTTCCGGCTCGTGTAGCCGTTCTCCGGGCTGACCCAGCTGCGAGGCTGTCCGCGCAGGATGCTGACCGCGGCGGAGCCGATGCGATGGAAGGGGCTCGCGATCGACGTGAAGCGGACGCCGCCCGGACCCTGACCCCAGAAGGGGCGCATGCGGGCGAAGAGGCGGCTCAGCGTCGAGGCGATCACCAGATGGAACTCGCCCTGGTCCACCGGCTCGCCGTCGAGCAGGATCTGGACCTTGTCCGGCGTCAGGATGCCCGAGTGGTCTCCCGTGATCGCGCGGCCGATCAGTCCCGCCGTGACCAGCGTCGCGCCCGGCACCCCTTCGACCAGATGCTTCTGCTCCTCGTTGTCGAAGAGCCGGTGGTTCAGCTCGATGGCGCGCTTGATGAGTCCCGCTCCGAAGAACATGCCGTATTGGGAGGCTCGGGCGATGCCGTAGCCATAGGAGACATGGAGCACTCGACGCGGCTCGACGCGTTCGGCGATGCGGCCATCTTCGGCACAGGCGATCAGCTCGGCCAGCCCTCGAAGGGGATTGCGATGCGCTCCGAGATCGAGAGCGCTCATGTTGGTGCGGCCCGCGCGAAGCGGAGCGATCATCGGGACTCGATCGCCGAAGGCCCCGTGGCCCAGGATCTCGGTCAACACGTACTGCAGGGTCCCGTCGCCGCCGTTCACGACGAGCAGATCCACCTCCTGGCGGGCCAGCTCGGCCAGCGCGTCGGGCATCACGCCCGCATTCTCCGTCTCGACGTGCAGCACGTCGGGATGGCTCCGCAGAAAGCCGAGCATGCGGCTCACCTGCTCCTGGCTCTTGCCCGCACGTAGATTGTTGACGACACCAATTCGCAAAGATTCGCTCCGTGCTCGGCGGTTCGGACGAGGCTCCGATTCTCCCTGCCGCGCGACCCCCTCTGGTCAGCGGCGTTCGATCGGATTCAGGAATGTGATGGATGCCACACCCTTCACACTGCGATGCGCAGTCTCGTCGTCAGTCTCCCGGTTGGAGTTCGATGGAATCTCACTCGCACGTTCGCCGGCGTTGGGGAGGGACGGGGTGTCCGGCGAGGTCGAGAGCGTAACCTCGATCCGGGCATCCGCCCAGACCTCGCGGGGGCGAGTCGTTCTTCGGAAGAACCAGCGAAAGGGCTGAGGAATGGGGTCGAGGGGATCGTACCGGAGCCACTCGGGGCCAATGGTGATTTCCCCTCTTTTTGTGGCTTCGGATTCCCCTCGCTCGGGGAACGACCCCACGAAGCGGCCGGGCAGGGGATAGCCCCCCGATTCTTCAGCGGCTTCGGGAATCGGGGCCTCGAGCCATCTCGCGGGGACGTGGACTTGATCCTCCGTGATCTCGTCCGAGCCGGACCGCACGAAGTGCCAGCTGCGATCTGCTACCCCCGCGTCGCCGATCCGTAGGCCGTAGAACGCCGTCTCGGCCGTCGTGCCGAAGAGCTCCACGCGCCGCCCGATCGCGTCGGACTCGGCGCGTGTCGTCCAGGTGTGGAGCAGCCAGACGCGGCCTCGCGTCTCGATGGGCTCGGGCATCCAGGGCCCACGAATCGTTCCGTAGGTCTCTGCCCCCACGGCCAGGAGGTCGATCGAGTAGTCCTCTGGCAGCCGATCGCGCGGCACCCGGGCGGAGGGCTGGGAGGCGCCGAACTCGAAGAAGAGCTGGATCTGGACGTCCTCCTTGGAGATCCGGAGCTCTCCCCGAGGCCGGTGCAGGTCGAGGTGGCTGGCGGCGATGTCGAAGAAGAGTCGATCCTCGGAGAGCGTCCAACGCGATCGACGCCGGCCATTCTCGTAGCGGTAGGGGGCTCGGCCCGGCTCGATCAGGTGACCAATGGCCACGGCCGTGTGGCGGCCCGGCCCGGCATTGGTCAGCAGGAAGCGCTGGGTGATCCGATGACCGCTGTCCAGGTCGATGAAGAGCGTCCAGTACTCCGAGGCGGGGCCACTCTCGAGCAGGCGAGCTGCGGGGTCGAGGGCCGCGCCTGAGGCCGCCTGCGACGGCCCCCCGGGCTCCCGTGCACTCCCGCTGGCTTCGCGGGCGAGCCCTCTGGAATCCTCTTCCTCCCCCTGCGCATGCCCTCTCGAGAGTGGCGCAGAGATCAGCAGACAGGCCATCAGGCCGAAGAGGAGGGACGAGAGGGGAGATGCGGAGACGGTCCGCCGTTCGGTCACCGGCTTCTTCCTCGGGGGTTCCGGGCCGCTCGGAGCAGGCGGGTCGAGCCCGTCTCGTGGCGCCCGCGGCCCCGCTTTCGATCGTGGGCGATCGAGGCTATCACAGGCGCATTCGGAGCCCGGGTCTCTCTCGGGGCACCGTCCGGGATCCGCCCGGCGATGGGTGCCGCCGGTCGGGTCGCGGTTCCCTGGAGAACGCGGACTTGGCGTCGGAGATCCGATTCGCTCATCTCTCGGACTGGCACTCGACGACCCTCGAGGGGGCTGGCCGGGCCCTCCTGCATCCGAAGCGTCTCTCGGGCTGGGCCTCCTGGCGATGGAGCCGACGTCATCGTCACGACGTGGGGATCCTGGAGGCGGCCTTCCGCGACGTCCAGGAGCAGGACGTCGACTGCATCCTGGTGACCGGGGACCTGACGCACGTCTCGCTGGCGGAGGAGTTCCGATCGGCCGCCCGGCAGCTGACCGCTCTGGGCCCGCCGGAGCGCGTCTTCCTCATTCCCGGCAACCACGATCGTTATGTGCGCATCGAGCGCGAGATCTCGTGGGATCTGTGGGCCGCCTATCTACGCGGGAGCGCGACGTCGGATCTGGATGCCTCGCTGGCGGAGTGTCTCGTCGATCAGCCGGAGGACCTGATTGCGCCGGACCACGCGGACTATCCGACGCTCCGGATCTTCGGCTCGCTGGCGGTGATCGGGCTCTGCTCGGCGATTCCGACTCCGGTCTTTCGCGCCGGGGGGCGACTCGGTGCGCTCCAGCTCGAACGGCTGGAGCGGCTGCTCGCGCGCACGCGCGCGCTCGGCCTCTGCCGGGTCGTGATGATCCACCATCCGATCGCGGTCTCGAGCGAGCCGGTCCGCAGGGCGCTTCGGGATGCCGAGGGTCTCCGGAACGTCCTCGCTCGCGAGGGTGCAGAGCTGGTCCTCCACGGACACAAGCATCGGCGACGCGTCGGCCACGTGCCGGGGCCGAACGGTCCGATTCCCGTCATCGGCGTCCCCTCCGCCTCGGAGGTGGGCAGTCGTCCGGAGAAGATGGCGCAGTATCACGTCTACGCCGTACGCAGGAGCGAAGAGGCGTCCTCGGGATTCCGGATCGAGGCCGGGGTTCGAGGCTACGACGCCGCCGCGGGCGGGTTTCGGGAGGTCGACTCGAAGCTGCTCTAGCCGTTCGGGGCGCGGGGCCCACCGGACGAATCCCGTCGCGCGCGGGGTCGATGCGGAGGCGAGGGGCCACCGCAGGACCGTGTCCGCACACGGTGGCTCGGCGACGCAGGCCGCCTTCGACGCCCGTCAGGCCCCCGCCGAGCGTGTCCGTCGTCGTGCGAGGAGGTCCCGGACGAGCTCGAGGTCCTCGATCTTGTCGACGTCGACGGCGGCCTCGGCGATCGGGATCCGGATGGCCTCGACGCGCGCACCGACCACGTCGGACGCGCGCCTCATCGCGTCCTCCAGGGAGAGTCGCCGGCTGAGGAACAGGGCCAGGTTCAGCCAGCCGAAGGCGCGGGCGAGGCGCCAGGGGTGCTTTCGCTCGCTCTCGATGCGGCGCCAGAACTCGACGGCCCGCCGGGCGGCGGGGCGTCGGAAGAGGAAGAGGTTCGCACCGGAGTAGGCGTCGTCGCGGAAGCGAAGATAGGTGCGCCGCGCATTCGGGAAGCGTGCCTCGATCGTCGCACGCGAGACCAGGCCGATCGTCAGGTCCGCCTCGCTGCGAGCGCTCTCCGCCAGGAAGGCCTCGAGGATGGCCTCGTCGAGGAGCGCGTGATCGGCGGTGGTGACCAGCACGGGCCCCGCGTCGAGACCGGCGCGATCGAGGCTCTCGAGCACGCTCGCGCTCGGGGAGTCGGTGCTGCGCTCGACGAGAGTCCGCCCGGCGGCGCCGAGGCGGGCGAAGGCGGGCAGCGCCTCGAGCCGATCCGGAGCGTCGATGCTCACCCGGACCTCGTCGATCGAGGGCCATTCGAGCAGGCGCTTCACGACCCGAAGCAGCATCGGCTCGCCCTCGATCTCGATCAACGCGCGATGGGGGGCCCCCGCCGCCGCGGCGAGCGCGTCGGGGCCCTCGCGCCGACCCGCGAGCACGACCACGCGCCGGGGACCGCTCGGGTCCCGCGCGCCATCCGACGAGGGGCTCTCCAAGCTCAGACTCCGGAAGCGGTCAGCTGGCCCCGCGCCTCGAAGCTCAGGAGGCCGGCGTCGTGGCGCGCAGCGCGTCGTCGATGGCGCGAGCCTGCAGGAGCAGCTGGTCGAGCTCTTCGAAGCTGATCTGGCTGGGTCCGTCGCAGGGGGCCTCGGCGATGTTGTGATGGGTCTCGATGAAGAGGGCGTCGATGCCGGCGCCGACGGCCGCGCGCGCCAGCGGCGCGACGAAGCGTCGATCGCCGCCCGACGAGCCGCCATTGGCTCCGGGGTACTGCACGGCATGGGTCGCATCGAAGCAGACCGGCGCGAACTCCCGCATCTGCACGACGCCCTGCATGTCCGTCACGAGATTGTTGTACCCGAAGCAGGTTCCGCGATCGGTCACGAGGACCTCGTCACAGCCGAAGTGGCTCAGCTTGTCCACGGCATGTCGCATGTCGTGGGGGGCGATGAACTGGCCCTTCTTCAGGTTGACCGCGGCGCCGCTCGCCGCGCAGGCTGCGATCAGGTCCGTCTGGCGCATCAGGAAGGCCGGCACCTGGATGATGTCGGCGACCTGGGCCGCCATCTTCGGCTGACTCGGATCGTGAACGTCCGTCAGGATCGGAAGGCCGGTCTCACGCTTCACGCTCGCCAGGATGCGCAGGCCCTCGTCGATACCCGGGCCGCGATACGAGTCGTGACGCGAGCGATTCGCCTTGTCGAAAGAGGCCTTGAAGACGACCGGGAAGTCGTGCTTCTCCGCCAGCGCCTGGATCGTGCGCGCGGTCTCGATGGTGTCGGACTCGTTCTCGATCACGTTGAGACCACTGATCAAGACGAGCGGTGCGCCGTCGCCGACCGGAATCTTGCCAATCCGCATTCGTGTCCTCTCTCGTAATGCGCGCCGCGACGCCGTCTGGATTGACGACCTCTTTCTCCCCGTGCGCTTCCCGCGACCCCTGGGAGTATCCCTCGATCGGGCGGCTCGTGAATGACGCGCTTCCGACTCTCCGACCGGCGTTCGACCTCGATCGCCGTTCGGGGAGAGAGCCCCCGGCTCGCGCGTCGGTTCCCCCCTCGGCTCGAGCCCCATGCTGAGCTCCATGGAGTCGGGCCTCGCTGACCGCCCCCGGTCCTCTCTCGCTTCGACCACCCGCAAGGATGAGTCAAGCCGTCGCTTCTCGGAAGAGGTGCGCTACGTCACGTTCGTGGTTCCCGACGGAACCCGGCCGCGAATCGTCGTCACCCCCCGAGACGCTTCGCCAAGGACCTGGCACGCCGCGTAAGTATGCCTGGATCGAGCGCCGCGTCGAGCGTTCTCGCCATCCTGCCCTCGTCGGGAGGCGTTTGATCGCCGAATATGGGTCTAAAAACACCCGTGCTTGAATCTCCAAGCGGCCTCAGGCGGGGCCTGGAGCGACGAAGGCAGGCCATTCGGTAGACTCGGGGTCCCCCGCAATCGAGGCCGCAGCTCGGGTCTGCCGGACTCCCGACACGGGCCGGCAGCGCTCCTCGTCGGGGTGATCCGCTGCTGCAGAAGGTTTCCGCGATGACGAAGCCGACGGGCGAGCCGTCCAGAGAGAGCCCCCGAGACCGCACGGGGCTGCCGCGCATGGAGGCGGAGGGAGAGCGGCTGCGCGCGCGGATGGAATGCGTCGTGCTTCCCGCGAGACCCGGGGCTCCGGCTTCGGAGCGTCCGCCGGTGGAGATCTATCTCGGGACGGAGCCCGCGCAGTATCGCGCGAACCGGGTCTTCGGCTGGTCGATCGAGAAGGTCCGCGATCCCGGTCGCGAGGTCCGGATTCATCTGATGTCCGAGCTCGAGGGCTTCGATCGGCGGGGCTGGACGACGGGCTTCACCAACTATCGTTTCGCGATTCCCGCGCTGGCCGGCGGTCGCGGCCGGGCGATCTACAACGACGAAGACCAGATCTACCTCACCGATCCCGGAGTGCTCTTCGATCTCGAGATGGGTCGGGCAGCCTATCTCGCGACCTCCGATCGCGAGTCCTCGGTGATGCTGATCGACTGCGAGAAGATGGCGTCCGTCTGGACGCTCGAAGAGGCCCGTCGGGGCTGGAAGAGGGCGCTGCTGCGCAAGGCGACCGGGGCCAGCGGCCTGCGCGGGGACCTCGATCCCGGCTGGAACGCGCGGGACGAGGAGTTCCAGCCCGGCCGGAGTCATCTGCTCCACTACACGACGCTGCATACGCAGCCCTGGCGCCCCTTTCCCGAACGCTTCGTGTACCAGCTCGGATCGCATACGCAGCTCTGGCACGATCTCGAGCGAGAGGCGATCGAGCAGGGATTCGAGATCTTCGACCGGACGTCTCCGAGTCGCCGTTTCCAGGAGCGCCTCGAGCAGCTGGCGGCGTTGCCGCGGAGCGAGATGGCGAGCGGGGTCGGCGCCGACGGCGAGCTGCCTCTCGCCGTGGAGGCGCTCGCCCTTCGCAGCAAGGCACGGACGATGCTCGAGCTCGCTCCCGATCTCCGGGGTGACGAGGAGCAGCGCCCGGGACGCTTCGGACTCGAGGTGGAGCGGCGCGTCGGTCTGCTCGAGCTGCTCGGAGCGATGGACGAGGACGAGCGGTTCGATGGCGTGGTCTGCGTGGAGGGGCTCGAAGACCTGCCCGTCTGGGACGTGCCCTGGCTGGTGGAGGCCCTCTTCCAGAAGGCGCGTCGATTCGTCTTCGTCGCCGTCCGCTGCCCCGAGTCGCCGCCCGCTCGACGATTCCTCCTGCCGCCGCAGGGCACCGTGCATACGCCGGAGTGGTGGCGATCCCATCTCGAGGCCGCCTCCGCGCGTCATCCCGAGATCGGCTGGCAGCTGACGACTGCGCACGGAGGCGCCTTCACATCCGACCGGACACGGATTCACGGCGGCGGCCCGCGTCCCGATCCGACGCCCCCCGTGGTCTGGACGCTGACCGACGGTGAGCCCGGCAACGACACCCAGGTCGAGGCCCTCGCGGAGGCCCTGGGATGGCCCTGGGAGGCGAGGCGTCCGGCGCTCGGTCCGCAAGCGGCGCTCCCCTTCGCGGGGCAGGGCGCGCATCGGAGAGCGCTCCAGCGAGAGAGTCGCGGACGCAGCGAGCTCCGGCCTCCCTGGCCGGACCTGCTGATCGTGGCCGGTCGCAGGGTGGCTGCCGTCGCGCGCTGGGTGCGCGAGCAATCGCGGGGTCGGACCCGGGTCGTGGCGCTCGGAGCCGCGGCGGGGACGCCGCCCGAGGCGGTGGATCTCGCGGTGACGCCTCGGAGCCGGGCGCTCTTTCCGCACCCCCACCGCATGGAGATCGAATCTCCGCTCGTCGGTCGTCGCTCGACGGCCTCGATGCGCCTGACGGAGGAAGGCTCGGGGCATGCGAGGATCGCGGAGATCGCGCAGCCCCGCCTCGCCCTGCTCGTCGGGAGCGGTACGCGGCATCTCGGGCTGGACCGCGCCGCGGCGGAGTCGCTCGGTCGCCTCGTGGCCGACAGTGCCACCGGGCTCGGCGCGTCCGTGCTGATCTCCGCGAGTCGACACGCGGACCCGGAGGCCTTTCAGGGATGCGTCGCGGGCGTGGGGCGGAAGGCGGCGCTCGTCCATCGCGCGACCTCCGAGCAACGGCCGGAGGAGGACCTCTGGCCTGCGATCCTGGCCTCTGCGGATCTCTTCGTCGTGGCGGGCCTGGGCGAGACGACCCTGGCCGAGGTCTGCAGCACGGGGCGTCCGGTCTTCCTGTCCCCGCAGCTTCCCTCCCGGCAGAGCCTCTGGAGTCGGTGGCGGCAGCGGTGGGTGGACGCGATCGTGCGAAGGGCCCAGGCGCGGCCGGCCAACGACCGGGGGACGACGCGCCCCCAGGAGGGGCTGGAGCTCATCTGTGCCCGGCTGCTCGCGCGGGGCTGGATCCGACCCGGCCGGGACGTCGAAGCGTTTCGGGGGCGACTCGTCCGCCGCGGACACGCGCGCCTTCTGCGCTCGCCGATCCGGGCGGACGATCTCCGGGGCTTCGCCGCGCCGCCGCAGCGGGAGGTCGATCGGGTGGCGAAGCGCGTGCGGTCGATGATGGGCGTGGCCCCGGACCCGACGGGCGTTCCGAGCGACGAGGCCGACGGAGTCGCTCCGGCGTCCGGTGCCTCGATCAGCCGAAGCCCTTCTTGATCCGATCGAGGGCCTCCTCGACCTGCTCACGGAGACCGAAGGCCGAGAGCCGGAAATAGCCTTCCCCGCAGCTGCCGAATCCGGACCCGGGCGTTCCGACGACGTTCGCCTTCTCGAGGAGCGCGTCGAAGAACTGCCAGGAGTCGAGTCCGGTCGGGGTCTCGAGCCAGACATAGGGCGCGTTCACGCCCCCGAAAGTCTTGAAGCCGAGACGCTGGAGCCCGTCGAGAATCAGCCGGGCGTTCGTCATGTAGTAGTCGATGTGGGACTGCACCTCCTGCCGTCCCCCCTCGGAGTAGATCGCCTCCGCGCCGCGCTGGACGGGGTAGGAGATGCCGTTGAACTTGGTGTTGGTCCGTCGACTCCAGAGCTGGCTGACGGGCAGCGAGCTGCCGTCGGACGCCTTGCCCCGGAGCTCCTTCGGGATCACGATGTACGCGCAGCGGATGCCGGTGAAGCCCGCCGTCTTCGAGAAGCTCCGGAACTCGATCGCGCACTCCCGTGCGCCGTCGATCTCGAAGATCGAGTGGGGGAGGTGATCTTCCGAGATGAAGCGCTCGTAGGCGGCGTCGAAGAGCAGGATCGATTCATGGGCACGGGCCCAGTCGACCCATTTCCGCAGCTCTTCCTTCGGTGCGACCGTGCCGGTCGGGTTGTTCGGCGAGCAGAGATAGACGAGGTCGACGGGGCGCTCCGGCAAGGCCGGCAGGAAGCCGCTCTCCTCGGTGCAGGGCAGGTACTCGATCCCCTCATAACGTCCGCTGCCGTCGGCCGGCCCGGTCCGGCCCGCCATCACGTTGGTGTCGACGTAGACCGGATAGACGGGGTCGGTGACGGCCAGGCTCGCGTCGGGCGCGAAGATCTCCTGGATGTTTCCGCTGTCGCATTTCGAGCCGTCCGACACGTAGATCTCGTCCGGATCGACCCGCACGCCGTGGGCGCCGAAGTCGTTCTCGGCGATCGCGCGTCGGAGGAACGCGTAGCCCTCGGAGGGCCCGTAGCCGTGGAAGCCCTCCGGCGTCGCCATCTCGTCGATGGCGGCATGCATCGCGTCGCGCACGGCGGAGGGCAGGGGCAGGACGACGTCCCCGATGCCGAGCTTGATCACGTCGGCCGTCGGATTCGCCTGCTTGAAGGCGTCCATGCGACGTCCGATCTCGGGGAAGAGATAGCCGGCGGCCAGCTTCAGGTAGTGGTCGTTGAGTCGTGCCATGGGAGCTTCCGTGATGGGGCGCGCGCGCCGGGGAATCAGGGCGCGCAAGGCTATCAGGAAGCCGGGAAGGCATCAATTTCGCTGAGCGGGCGCTTCTTCACGGAGCGGGCGCTTCGCGCAGCGGGCACGTCTTCGTGAGGCGTGCGCCATCGGGCAAGGAGCGCGCCGGGGGGCCGCGCGAGACGGATCGTGAGGAAGGCCGAGCGTCCCCCTCGGCCGGGGTCGAGGGTCAGCCGATCTGGAGCTGGACCCGTCCGGACTCGACCAGTCCGCTGACGAGATCGTCGAGCTCCGTCTCGTCCTCCGTCCAGCCCGACGCGGCCGCGATCAGCACGCCGAGCTCGCTCTCGATCTCGCTCTGCGTCCCGAGCCAGCTCGCGGTGTCGTTCGAGAAGTCTGCCACGCGATTCCCCCTCGTCGGGAGGGAGAGCAGGAACCATGCCAGCATCCCCGAGCCTGGACGTCCGTCTCGAGGCTCGGAAAAACCGAGCAACGCCGAATGCTTGGGGGATCGATCTCCGTCCGGGTCGAGCCTCGCGGAGGCGTCGGCGCCGCGTTCGGAGCCGAGGGTGTCGGGATCCCGACGCTCGTCGCTCCAATCTGTACGGCTTGCACCGGCCGTTCTCGCTCCCCGGGACGATCGGGGCGCTCGCCCGGCGCTGGATTTCGCGTCTTCTCTCCGCGTTTGCATTGACAGCATCGGGCCCGTACCGACTACTCTCGGTCCGGCCGCGCGCGCGGAGGGCGGATCCGTCGCGCCGAGGGGACCGACCGGGGCCTTCCGAGTCCGAGTCCGGGACGAGCTGCGCGCGGGGCGGAGCTCCGAGCAGAGCAGCGCCCGGAGCGGGAGCGCGGAGCAGGGGAGTGAGTCGGGTCACCCATGGGTCTCGAGATCGATCGCGAACGATTCGTGCCGCAGGACTACGACCGATTCCGGGACCGGTTGGAGTCCTGCCTGACGGTGCTGGAGAAGCTGCTCGAGCGTCCCGGCTTCGGCTCCGGAGAGGCCTCGCTCGGCGCCGAGCTCGAGGTCTCGCTCACCGACGCACAGGCTCGGCCGCTGCCCCTGAACGAGGCGGTCTTGAGCGAGACGCTCGACGAGCGCATGACCTTCGAGCTCGATCGCTTCAACCTGGAGTGCAATCTCCGTCACACGACACTCGAGGGGCGGCCCTTCACGCACCTGCGTCGGGAGATCGAGACGGCGCGCACCGAGCTGGCGAGAGCGGCCGAACGACATGGCGGACGCATCGCGATGATCGGGATCCTGCCGACGTTGATCGCAGACGATCTCCAATCGGGCGCGATGACCGATGCGATTCGCTACCGGGCCTTGTCGCGTTCGCTGCGAGAGAAGCGCAGCGGTCCCTTCCGCCTCGACATCAGCGGAGCCGATCCGCTCGAGATGGCCTGCGAGGACGTCACGTTCGAAGGCGCGGCGACCTCCTTCCAGGTCCATTTGCGAGTCGCGCCGGAGGACTTCGCGACGGTCTTCGACGCGGCACAGCTGGCGACCGCGCCGGTGCTGGCCGCTTCGGTGAACTCGCCCACGTTCCTCGGGCACCGCCTCTGGCAGGAGACACGGGTCGCCCTCTTCAAGCAGGCGGTCGACGACCGCGACGCGATGGCCCGTGAGGCGCGACGGCAGGCGCGCGTGAGCTTCGGGACGGGCTGGCTCCGGGGCGGGGCGCTCGATCTCTTTCGCGAGGCGGCGCGCGATCATCCGGTGCTGCTGCCCATCCTCTACGACGAGGATCCGGAGGCCGCGCTGGGAGCCGGACGCGTGCCGGCTCTGAAGGAGATCCGGCTCCATCAGGGAACGGTCTGGCATTGGAATCGACCCGTCTACGATCCCCACGACGGAGGCCACGTGCGCATCGAGCTGCGCGCGCTGCCCTCCGGCCCGACGACGGAAGACATGCTCGCGAACGCGGCCTTCCTGGTCGGCCTGGCGGTCGGCCTGGCCCCGCACATGGAGGCGGTGCGGACTCGCTTCGATTTCGAGCGGGCGCATCACAACTTCTACCGCGCCGCGCAGTCCGGGCTCGAGGCCCGATTGGACTGGCCCGAGTCCCTGGGCGGCGGGACCGGCCGCACGGCACGAGAGCTGCTGGCGCAGCTCGGGGATCTCGCGCTCGAGGGGCTGCTCCGCAGCGGCGTCCGAGCCGATGAGGCAGCCCCGCTCGTCGAATGCGTGCTCGCGCGGGCCGAGACCGGACAGACGGGCGCACGCTGGCAGATGGAGCGGTTGGCGAAGCTCGAGGGATCGCGTTCGAGGTCGGCGGCGCTGGCGCGCATGTTCGAGGAGTACCTCGAGCAGAGCGCGGGGGGCGAGCCCGTCCATCGCTGGGCTCTCTCGTGAGGCCGCCGCTTCGGGAGTGGACTCTCGGTCGCGATCTCTCGAGAGAGGAGATCCCGAGCGACGCGATGGCCTTCCTGCGTCGGCTGGCCGGCCCCTCCCTCATCTCCCTCTCCGGTCGCGACGGCGCGCGCGTGAGGGTCGTGAGCACCCTTCTGCACGGCAACGAGCCCTCGGGGCTTCGCGCCGTGATCCGCTTCCTGCGCTCGAGCGAGGTCCCGGCGACCGATGTCCTCTTCTTCGTGGGGGCCGTGGGCACGGCGCTCGCGAAGCCGGGCTTCGCGCATCGGGCCCTGCCCGGGGAGCAGGACGCCAATCGATGCTGGACTCCGCCCTTCGATTCGCCTCAGGGCCGGGTCGCGCAGGCGGTGCTCGACCGGATCCGGGCGGCCCGACCTGAATGTCTCGTCGATCTCCACAACAACACGGGCCACAACCCCGCCTACGGAGTCGCCTTTCGCGTGGGGCACGCCGAGCGGAGCCTGGTCTCGCTCTTCGCCGATCGGCTGGTGCACACGCCGATCGAGCTCGGCACCCTGGTGGAGGCCACCGTCTCCGATCTGCCCAGCGTCACGATCGAGTGCGGTCGGGCCGGGGATCCCGAGGCGGACGAGGTCGCCTGGCGGGGGCTGCGACGCTACCTCGATTGGGACGTGATCGACTTCGAGCGGCCCGTCGTGCCGCTCACCCTGCTCGAGTCACCGGTCCGCGTCCGTGTCCGGCCGGGAATCGACCTCGACTTCGGCGACACGACGAGTCCGGTCGCGACGCTCACGATCTCGAAGGACATCGATCGGCACAACTTCGAGCGCCTCGCGCCGGGCTCTGCGATCGGCTGGCTCGAGCCCGGGACGCCCTGGCCGATCGAGGCGCTGGGCGCAGATGGCGTCGACTTCTCGCGCTCGCTCTTCGAGCTCGACGGAGACGTCCTGCGGACGCGGCGCGAGTTCATCCCGATCATGATGACGACCGACCGGACCATCGCGCGGAGCGACTGCCTCTTCTATGCCGTCCAGCCCGCGCAGGGCGAGTCGGATTCGGATCCGGCATCCGGGTCCTCTTCAGGTCCCGTGGAGGTGGGCTCGTGAGCGCCGTCGAGCCGCTTCCCGACGGGATCGTCGAGTCGCTCCGGGAGCCCGAGGCGCTCGCCCTCGCCCCGTCCTCGGAGGAGTCGGTGACGGTCCTCCAGACCCATATCTCCCATCTCTTCCTGACGAGCGATCGCGTCTTCAAGCTGCGCAAGGCAGTGAGTCTGCCCTTTCTCTCCTTTGCGACCCGGGAGGAGCGCAACCGGGATTGCCTCCACGAGGTCGAGCTGAATCGACGGCTGGCGCCGGACGTCTATCTCGGGGTCGCGCCCGTCCTGCGACGGGCGGAGGGGGGCTGGGCCCTGGGAGACCCGGGCGAATCGCTCTGCGACGAGCGGGGGCAGCCCGTATCGCCCGGCGGGACCGCGGCGGAGCATTGCGTCGTCATGCGACGTCTTCCGGACGGAAGGGATGCGCTGTCGATGCTCGAGGCGGGCCAGCTCGAGCGCCGCCACGTCGAGGCGTTGGCCGAGCGGCTGGTCGCGTTCCATCGGACGACCCATCTCGGAAGGCCTGCGCCCTGGTCTCCCGAGGACTGGCTCGCGCGGATCGAGCGCCCGATCGAGGAGACCTTCGCCCTGGCTCGGGAAAAGGGCGGCGACGTCCTCGACGAGAGCCTGCTGGAGCGGGCCCGGAGCTGGATGCACGACTGGTTCGAGGCCGACCGGGAGCCTCTCCTTAATCGTCGCGAGGAGGGTCGCGCCGTCGATGGCCACGGAGATCTCCATCTCGATCACGTCTGGTATCCGGACGACGAGGGGAGCCCAGTCGTGATCGACTGCATCGAGTTCGACGCGGACCTCCGTCGGATCGACGTCGCGGGCGAGCTCGCCTTCTTTTCGATGGATGCCGCCTATCGGGGGCGCGAGGACCTGGGCGAGCACCTGCTGGCCGGCTATGCGGCGCTCGGGGACGACTACGGCCTCTTCGACGTCGTCGACTATCATATCCTGCATCGAGCGTTGGTCCGGGCCTCGGTGGCAGCCGTCGCCTGCGCCGAGGAGGAGATCGGCGAGTCGCAGCGATCGGAGGCGGCCGAGAGCGCTCGCCGACACCTGGCGATGGTGATCGAGCGCCTGGATCGGGCCTCGCGCGCGGCGATCGTGCTGACGACGGGGCTGCCCGGTACGGGGAAGAGCACCGTCGCGACGGGCGCCGCTCGCCTTCTCGGCGCCGTGCCGATCGCCTCCGATCGCGTTCGCAAGCATCTGGCCGGCCTGGGGCCGACCGAGCGCGGAGATGCCCGACCCGAATCCGGGATCTACACGCGGGAGCAGACCGAGGCCGTCTATGCCGGATTGCTCGAGCGGGCCGAGCCCGTGCTGGCCTCGGGTCGGCCGGTGGTCCTGGACGCCACCTACTCGACGGCGGCTCAGCGCGGAGCCGTGCGGGAGCGAGCGGCGGCGCTCGGGGTTCCGGCCATCCTGCTCGACGTCCGCTGTCCGGAGGAGATCACGCTCTCGCGGATCGAGGCGCGCATGGAGGATCCGGAGCGGATCTCGGATGCGGGTCCGGAGGTCTATCAGAGCCGGAAGCAGGCTTACGAGCCGCCCTCGGAGTGGCCGCCGGAGAGGCGGATCGAGGTCGACACGAGTCGAGAGGATTGGGAGGACCTGCTGCGACGCGGGCTGGAGCGGGCTCCCGGAATCTCTTTCGGGGAGGACTCGAGCTGACGGCGGGCCTGTGCTCTCGTGCCGCGATCCGGCCCGATGCGGGCTCGTGGTCCGACGGGGATCGGGCGACGGGCTGCTAGAGTCCGCGCGCGCCCGGAGAGACGTGCTACAGGGCTGCCCGCGGAGCCTTCTCGGGCGCCATGCAGAGCAAGAGCGCCCGGAGCGTTCGAGGAGTCGGGGAACGAGACGATGGCCGAGACGAGAGAAGAAGGGCGGGAGCCCGCCCGGGCAGCGGGCGAGGGCGGAGAGCACGGTGAGCGGGGCGGATCGGGGGACGCCGAGAAGCTATCCCTCTACGGATATCCCCAATGTCCCTTCTGTGGGCTCGTGCTTCGCACGATCGACTCGCTCGGCCTCGAGATCGAGCTCAGGAATACCCTGGCCGAGCCGGAGCACCGTCGGGATCTCGTCGAGGCCGTCGGCCGCGGGACCGTTCCCGTCCTGCGCATCGAGCGCGGGGAAGGCGGCGTGCAGTGGCTGCCCGAGTCGGCCGATATCGTGCGCTACCTCGAGGACCGATTCGGTCGAAGCGCCTGAGTACGGACGGCGCCGACGAGGACCGTGCCCAGGCCGAAGAGCAGGGCGCCCGAAGGCTCCGGGATCGGCGCCGAGACCGGCTCCGCGACGAACGTGAAGTCCGCCTTCACGATGACCCGCGGTGCGTCCGCGAGCGTGGGCTGCTCGAAGAGGGCGAGGTCGACGCCGCTCAAGCGGACCAGCGTCGCGTCGCCGTTGCTCACGATCCGGCCGGTGGCCAGACCCGTGTCGGCGATGAAGGGAACGGGGCCGAACGGGCTCGAATCCGGCAGGACCCCCGAGACCTCCGTCTCCAGGAACGTGGGGAGGTTGAACTGGCCGAACGCGTTGGCCTGGGTCGAGACGCCCGGGCCGCTTTGCCAGCGGGTCCCCGAGAGCGTGATCGAGTCGATGGGGACGAGGCTCTCGTCGAGATCGATGAGGATCGGGCCCGATGCGCCGAAGGTGAGACCGCTCACCTCTCGCGTCGCGGCATCCCAGACGACGCCCCCCGTATCGAGGTCGAAGCCGATGCTCGTATCGCCCTCGAAGAGCGAGGTCGTTCCCCCCTCGAGCGTGCTCCGCAGGGTCACGGATCCCGAGGTCAAGGCATAGGTGATCGGCAGGGCGGAGGCGAGGCCGGGCAGCAGCAATCCCGCCACGATCCAGACCCAGCCCGTCTTCTTCCACTCGAGTTCTCGCTGTCTCATTCCATTCTCTCCGACGGGGCCCGGCTCCGGAGGAGTCGGGCGATTCCGTCAAGCTTTCGAGCCGCTCTCTCTGTTCGTCCTCTGTCCGTCTGCCGGTCGATTTCCCGGCCCTCCCGCGACCTCAGGATTCCCTCGCGCTCGTGGCGTCGGATCGACGCAGGCATCGCCGCTCATTTGGGCCGCTCGCTCGCCGCGCGCTGCCGAGGCCGGCGAGGCCGAGTCCGATCAGGAGACCCGTCCCCGGCTCGGGAACGACTGCCGCCACGTCGACCGTATGCGCGAACCAACGCGTGTTGCCGCCGACCTCTGCATTGAAGTCGAGATCCGGCTCGAAGACGAAGCCGCAGAGGAGGCTCGTGGCAGTCGTGCCCGTGCACGCGCCCGTCAGCAGCACCTGGGTCGCGGCGATCGACGAGGGGCTTCCGCCTCCGTCGGGCGTGACGGTGCCCGAGATGCTCGCGAACTGTCCGAAGTCGATGTTGAGCCCCTGATTCATCCCGGCCGTCAGGCTGACGGAGCCCGTGTAGAGCAGGTCTGACAGGGTGATCGACTCGATGCCGCCATCGCTTCCGTTCGTGGCCGTGAGCACGGCGCTGGCCACGTGGATCGAGAAGACCAGGAGGTCGTCCTCGATCTGGAGCGATCCGGTCGGAGCAGTCGCTTCCGTCAGCTCGAAGATCGAGGGAAAGCAGAACGCATCGGCACACGCGACCGCGTGGTCGAGTCCGCTATTGCCCGAGTCGATCGTGAGCGCCGGGCTGGCCGTCGAGAGCAGGAGCGCCGCGATCGTCCCGATCGAGAGGGCCAGCCAG
>CAYXLY010000008.1:21178-23739 GCA_964466005.1 uncultured Spirochaetaceae bacterium
ACCGCAAGAGGCGTGCAGAGACGTCACGCGGACGGAGCCAGGAATCCCCCCGCGTCGGTGGGCCGAGGGCAGGCGAGCCCGGGCAGCCCGGCTCAGGCGGTCGGTCGACTCCGATCCTCTCGCCGGCGCCGCGCGCGGAGGACGAGCAGCGAGGCCGCGAGGGCGGCGACCTGGCAGGCGAGCGCTCCGGGCTCCGGGATCCGGACGAGCGACGCCTGGCAGTTGTTCTCCTCATCGCCTTCCGGCACGAGATCGAGGGCGTCTGCGCAGACGATCCAGTGGGCGTCGCCCGTCCCCACGAGCGCTTCGGGCACGATCGGGTCGCCATCGCTGCAGCCCGAGACCTCTCCTCCCGCGATGGCCGCGGCGAAGCAGTCGCCCACGATCGGGTCGTCCGATCCGAGTCGAGCGTCTCGGGAGAGGTGGAAGCGCAGCTGGGAGGCGGGCGCAGCGCCGATCCCCTGGTTGACCGCCGTCGCCGAGAGCGAGACGGTCTGGCCGGCTCCGACCGAGCCCGGCAGCTCCGGCAGCGCGCGCAGGTCCGCCAGGAGATCCGGGTCGCAGGCATCCCCGATGCCGTCGCCGTCGGCGTCGTTCTGTGCCGGATCCGGGGTCGCGGGACATCGATCCACCTCGTCGGCGACTCCGTCCTCGTCCGAGTCGATCCACGGCGTTCCGGTCGAGGCATTCCACAAGACCTCGTCGATCCATTCGCGGATCACGCTCGTCGCCGGGTCGTCCGGGAGCAGGGTTCCCGGGGCCATGCGGAGCAGCTCCTCGCTGGTGTCCATGCGCAGCCAGAGCGCGCTGTTCTCATGCACGCCGGGGTCGATCAGGCGGGGGTCCGGAAGCCCGAGATCGGTGCGCACGGGTGGAATGCCGACGACGTTCATGTCCCCGATGAGGACCCCGGATCGCAGGTCCATGTCCGCGATCGCCGTCCCGGGCTGATGACAGATGGCGCAGTTCGCGTCGAGATAGGAGCGTGCTCGCCGCGCTCTCGAGGCGGTCGCATCCTCGATCGCGACATGTCGGGCGAAGACGTCGGGATCGCCGGTATCCGGATCCAGGATGTCGGTGTCGAAGAGGCCGATGCAGTTCCAGGCGTGGAGCTGGTTGTCAGTGACGAGCGGATAGTCGAAGAGCCGATTCAGCTGGCGGGTCCGAACGCCGAGGACGCGTCCCGTCGGTGCCGAGTGACAGGCGAGACAGTCCGCCGGCGAGGGGTAGATCCACGTCTGACTGCCGCCTGCCGCGAGCGGTACGTCCTCCCGCAGGCCGTCGCGCAGCAGGGATGCGTCGGTCTGCTGTGCGTTCCAGCGATAGGTGAAGCCGATCCAGCGATCGATCTGCCGCAGCATGATGCGCGTCTCGAGCCGGCGAGGAGGGCTTCCGGGCTGCTCGAGCTCGAAATGCTTCACGAAGACCGTGCCGATGGGGAACTCCCAGTGATCCTCCGAGCGGAAGGTGATCTTCCCGCCGTCCGGCAGCGCCATCCAGCGCCGCTTGGCGGCGCCGTCGCTCCAGAGTGGAGTCGTCACCTCGTACTCGATCAGGCCGGCGGCAGGGCTGAGCGAGGCGGTGTCCACGAAGAGCCCGGTCTGCGAGAGCAGCTCGGGGAAGGGGTCGCCCGGCGATTGACTGGCGACCTCGAATCGGCCGATCCGCGTGCTGCCCAGGTCGAGATTCCAGCTGTAGAGCTCCCCGGCCTCGTCCTCGCCGAAGCTCGCCAGGCGGCGGAGTGGGCGCTGGAGCGGCGCGAAGACGCCGAGGCCCGTCTGGGGATCCCGGGTCTCCCGATCCCAGGTATAGATCTGGCCTCCGAGGTCCGCGAAGACGTAGTGGCCGAAGAGCGACGCGATCGGTCCGCGGTAGACGTAGCCTCCCGTGACGGCCGTCCCTCCGCCGGCCCAGGGATACTCGAGGTCGGGGAGCCGGGTGTCCGGGGTACAGCCCGTCGCCGTGATCGACACGGTGCCCTCGCAGTCCGGCCAGCCGAGATCGTGACCTCCGCCGCTGCCGGCCGGGAGCCAGGTGACCTCCTCACGCGTCGACTGTCCCACGTCCCCGATCCAGAGATCGTTCGGGTTCTCGCGGTCGAAGGAGAAGCGCCAGGGGTTGCGGAGACCGTAGAGCCAGATCTCGTTGCCGAAGGGGTTGTCGGCCGGAATGCCGGGCTCGAGCTCGGATCCCGAGTCGACGTCGATGCGGAGGATCTTGCCGCGCAGACTCGTGAGGTCCTTGGGCGTGCTCGTGTCGTTCTGATCGCCCACCGCGACGTAGAGGAAGCCGTCTCCGCCGAACGCGATCATCCCGCCATTGTGGACCTCTCCCGAGCCGGGTCGGTCGATCTCGAGCACGACGAAGGCGCTCTGGGGATCCGCCCGGTCGCGATCGGAGGCGCTGACGCGGTAGCGGACGATCCGGGCGCAGCGCGAGAATCGCTGGCACTCGGACGCGAGGCTCGTGTAGTGGACGTAGAAGAAGCCGTTCTCCTCGAAGTCGGGGTGGAAGGCCATCCCGAGGAGGCCTTCCTCGCCGTTGTCGTCGTCGATCCGGCT
>CAYXLY010000009.1:0-23268 GCA_964466005.1 uncultured Spirochaetaceae bacterium
GAGCGCGAGCACCACCGCGGCCGCCGCCAGCCGATGCAGGTTCTTCCAGCGCTGATAGTCGGGCTCCCCGAAGAACTTGAAGCTCGGCGCCAGGAAGACCATCAGCAGCAGCAACGCGGCCCAGCCGCTCCAGAGGGCCGGATCCGCCCGTCCCGGAAGCAGGATCGAGAGCGCCACGTCCAGGCGAACCTCCGCCGCCGCGAAGGCCAGCAGGACCGGATGGGCCAGCAGCAGCAGGAAGGAGACTGCCGCCAGCTGATGGTGGGTCTGCCAGAGCTTCGTCAAGCCGCCGAAGGGCTGATCGAATCCCGGGACCCGACAGCTGAGCGCCGCCGCGACCAGCAGCAGGGAGAGACCGGAGATACCGGTCAGCCTCCCGAGATAGTTGAGCACGCTGCCCGCGGAGGCCAGATCGCCCGGACGCAGCATGCCGAGGGCGATCGCCGAGGGGAGCAGGGCCAGCAGCCAGATCGAGCCGTGCGTCTGGCGCTGCGTGAGCTTCATGCCTCCCCCCATCCACCCGGACCGGACCGGACCGGCTCCGACCCGGTCGATCGAGACCGAATCCAGCCTCGTCCGGAAGCGCCACAGGGCGCTCGCTCCCGGGCGAGACCGTGAGGGTAATGCAATCATCAGACCGAGCGTATCTCCGGGATGCTCGACCCGCGTTCGCGCTCAGCTCGCGATGCGCCCCTCACCCGCTGCCGCCTGGACGGCCGTCTCCCTCGATCTCCCCTCGATTCGGAAGAGGATGCGGAGGACGACGAGGAGGACCTCGGCGCTACAAGCTCACCTCTTCTGCGAGTCGCCTCACCTCGGGCAGCTCTCCGAGTCGCGCCAGCGCCTGCTTCTCGAGCTGACGGACCCTCTCGCGGCTGATTCCGCCGAGCCGGGAGCCGACCTCGTCGAGCGTGTAGGTCCGGTCCGAGCTGAGGCCGAAGCGCATGGAGAGGATCGTGCGCTCGCGCTCGCCGAGGCCGAGGATCACGTCGGAGAGCGCCGCCTGGACCTTCATGCGGTCGAAGGCCTCGAGGAAGGGCTGCGTCTCCTCCTCGCTCAGAGTCTCCTCGATCGTGGTCGACTGCATGCCGCTGACGGGCGATGCGCTCGAGAGCTCCGGACTGAAGCTGCGCCGGAGATCGTCGGCCGCCTGGGGGCTGTCGGTCAGGCTCTGGACGAGGTCGATCTCGAGCGGCTCGGCGCGGCTGCGCGCTCGAAGCTCCTGCTCGAGCCGCCGCAGCTTTCGCTGCTCGTCGAGCAGCGTGCTCGGCAGCCGGACGTTACGCGACTTGAAGGCGACCGCCCGCGCGACGGACTGCTCGATCCACCAGATGGCGTAGGTCGAGAACTTGTAGCCGCGCCGATAGTCGAACTTCTCGATGGCGCGGATCAATCCGCAGTTGCCCTCCTGGATCAGATCGATGAGAGGGAGGCCCTGCCCGCGGTAGCTCTTGGCGCATCGGATCACGAGCCGGAGGTTGTGCGTGATGAATCGATTCTTGCTCTCGGAGAGCCGCGCGAAGGCCTCCTCCGCCTCGCGCAGCGCGCGCGGCATGCGACGGATCTTCTTCCCACCCGGCTCGGAGTGCTTCCGGGTCAGCGAGTGGAAGATCGTGAGGAGCCAGGGGAGATCGATCTCGGCCGCACGCAGCTGGGCCGCGATCGACTGACGGAGTCGCTCACGCTCTGAGCGCACGGATCGGCTCCGTGAAGCCCCTCGAGAGGAACGCCGACACGGATCGGTCCCGTCGCCGGATTCTTTCGAGGCACGGGACGAGATCGCATCCAGCTCTGCGAGGGTCACCTCGAGAGCGGCCAGCTTCTCGTCGATCACGCGAGAGAGATTGCGCTGGCTGCCGTCGCGACTGAAGCGGCTGAGCATGCCGGTCACGAGACGGTTGGCGCGCCGCGTCTTCCAGATCGCGATGAGCTCGCGGGCCGTGTCCGGAAGCTGGCCGATCGCGTCACGAAGCTCCGACTCGGCCTGCTCCATGGCCTGACAGAGCTCGCGCTCCTCCTCGCGGCTCAAGACCGGCGTGTCCCGGATCTCTCTCAGGTAGATCTCGAGCAGATCTGCCGATCCCTGGGAATGCGACGAACGGCCGCCGCGCGACTCGAGCTCTTCTCTCATCGCTCCGATCTCTCCTCCTGGCTTCGGGCTCTCTCGCCTCGGGTCTCCTCGCTTCGAGCGGGCTCGCGTCGGGAGGATCGGAGCCGCTTCCGCGACGAGCCGCCGAGAGACCGCGCGGGGCGCTCGCCGCCGGGCCTTCCTCGGGAGAGCTCGAGACCGCTCGACGCCCGGCACACCGCAATCGGCGAGCCCTCCGGCGAGCAGCCGGGCCGTTGGCGATGGCGATGGCGGGATGAATACTGAATCGTCATTATTCGAAATGACCCCGACTCGGGGCGGCAGCAGCCGGGCCTCTCGGGCCCGCTCGCCGGACTCCCAGCCACCGGACTCCCGACTCGCGTGACCGCCATCCCGACCCCGCCTGCAATTCTCCGTGCGTTCTCGGGCTCCCGAAGGAAGCCAGCCGGATGTCCCCTCCTGCGCCTCGGAAAGCCCATGGATTTAATATTGACAAAAATGTCATCTATCGACAAGCTCTCTCTCATGCAACTTTCGTCGCAAGAAGAGTACGGGCTCCGCTGTCTGCTCCGCGTGGCCCAGGAAGAGGGGGCCGAGGAGACGGTGACGATCGCGCTGATCGCGCGCCTCGAGGGCATCTCCCATGAATACGTGGCTCGCCTCATGGCGCCGCTCAAGAAGGCGGGGCTGGTGTCGGCGACGCGGGGCGCCCGAGGCGGCTACCGGCTGTCGCGTCCGGCCTCCGAGATCTCCGTCTGGGACGCGATCGCCGCGCTCGGGGGCCCCTTCTTCCGGGCTGATTTCTGCGACTGCCATCCGGGACGCAAGCGCCAATGCGTGCGCTCCACCGATTGCTCGATTCGCGCGCTCTGGAGGCGGGCCGATCAGCAGCTGCGCGATCTGTTCGGGGCGATCTCGCTCGCGGACCTGGATCAGCCGGAGTCGGGCATGGTGATCCGGCTCGACGCCATCGCCGGGAGGCGCGACACCGCCGTGTGACGCCCTTCCTCGAACCCTGCACGATGCCCGCGGCTCCGGGTCGGCGTCCGCGCGGGTAGAGATGGCCTCGCGTGGACGGCATCACCACGCGGGCAAGGAGGCAAAGCACATGGCATGGGTGATCACGCGTCTCTGCCGCGACTGCGTCGACCAGAGCTGCGTCGAGGTCTGTCCCGTCGACTGCATCTACGAGTATACGGGCGACGATCGGGACGAGTTCCCGAACCAGCTCTTCATCGATCCGGAGGAGTGCATCAACTGCGGCGTCTGCGAGCCCGAATGTCCCTGGGAGGCGATCTTCGAGGACGAGCAGGTGCCCGGAGTCTTCGAGGAGGACATCGCTCTGAACGAGCGGATCGTCGAGGCGAGCGAGGATCGCCGGGTCCCCGAGAAGGAAGACAAGCCGCTGCCCAGCCCCGAGCAGATCGAGGAGAACAAGGCACGCTGGGGCTTGACCGACTAGCGCGCCGCGCGCCCGCGCGCCCGCACGAGACGGCCCTCTACGCGGGACCGATCGCCGAGGCCCTCTGCGGGCGATGCGTCTCATCCCCGGGCCGTCGCCACGCTCGCCCGGAAGCGCAGCAGCGCCGCTCCGAAGAAGAATGCGCCGGTCACGAAGACGCCCGCCAGCTCCGGCCAGACGACGCGGATCCCCGCCCCTCGCGAGAGTACGGACTTCGCGAACTCCGTGTAGTGCGTCGAGGGCGAGCCCCGCATCATCCATTGCAGGAAGTCGGGCATGCTCTCCAGCGGAGTGTAGCTGCCCGAGAGCAGGATCATCACGATGAAGGTCGGGATCGCGAGCAGGCCGAACTGGGGCATCGAGCGCGCCATCGTGGCGAGGAAGATCCCGAGCGCGGTCACCGAGAACAGGTAGAGACCGGTGCCCGCGGCGAAGAGCACGAGGGAGCCGGCGATGGGCACGCCGATCAGCCCCCGCACGATCACGACGAGGGAGAGCAACGAGGCGACGAGAATCACGAGACCGTTCGACCAGACCTTCGCGAGCATGATCTCGCGCGAGCGAACGGGCATCACCAGCAGATGCTCGAGGGTCCCGTGCTCCCGCTCTCGGATCACGGCGGCCCCGGCCAGGATGATCGAGAGGATCGTGATGTTGTTGACGACCTCGATCACGCCCTGGAACCACTCGGACCGCAGGTTGGGGTTGAAACGGATGCGCACGACGGCCCGCGCGACCTCATCGGCCTCTGCGGGCGCCTCGTCGGTCAGGAACCGCGCCACCTCCCGTTGGACGATCGTCTGGACATAGCCCGCTCCGCGTCCCGCGACGCTCATCGCGGTGGCGTCGACGTCGAGTCGAAGCGTCGGCCGCTCTCCGGCGAGGACGTCGCGCTCGAAGTCGGGGGGGATGTCCAGGGCGAAGGTGTAGCGTCCCTCCTCGAGAGCGGGGTCGACCTCGTGGAAGGCGATGAGCTCCGGCGGCTGGAACCAGGGCGGCCGGAGGGCCGAGGCCAAACGTCGCGACAGCGCCGAGCCGTCCTCGTCGACGACGGCGACGGATGCGTTGCGCAGGTCGATCGAGGCATCCTCTGCCGCACTGTAGACCGCGATCGAGAAGGCGTAGACGATGAGCGGCAGGAGGACCGGGTCCGCGCGCAGGCTGCGCAGCTCCTTCATCCCGAGCAGGAAGACGTGGGCGAGGGAACGTCGGATCATCTCATCGCTCCTGCTTCCGAAGCAGTGCGCACGCGCCCGCCAGATAGACGGCCGCGAAGATCATCAGCGCTGCGTAGGGCACGAGCAGGTCCGCGACGCCCAGACCCTTGGCGAAGGTCCCGATGCTCACCTGCTGGAACCAGGAGGAGGGGAAGCCGCGACCGAAATACCAGGCGAAGCCGGAGAGCGAGGAGACGGGCGTGAGTAGCCCCGAGAACTGGGTCGCGGGCATCGTGGTCAGGATCGCGGTCGCGAAGATCGCCGCGAGCTGGGTCCGCACGAAGGTCGAGATGAGCAGCCCCAGCGCCGTCGTCGACATCAGGTAGAGGAGCGCTCCGAGCGTGAGGGCCCACGGGCTGCCCTCGACCGGAACGCGAAAGACGAGGAGCGAGAGCATCATCATCACGGCGAAGCCGAGCATTCCGACCCCGACATAGGGAAGCTGCTTCCCGAGCAGGAACTCGAGTCGGGTCGTGGGCGTGACGTAGAAGTTCGCGATCGATCCGAGCTCCTTCTCACGCACGACGCCGACCGCCGTCATGATCGCCGGAACCAGCACGAGGATCAGCATGATCACGCCGGGCACGATGGCATAGACGCTCTCGAACTCCTGGTTGTACCGGAAGCGCGTCTCGATGCGCACGGGCGGCTCGGGCGGATCGCGACCTCGATCCCGGGTCCAGATCGAGTCCACGAACCCGGCGTGGATCCCGCGCACGTAGCCGCGCGTCGTCTCGGCCTTGAAGGGCATCGCTCCGTCCAGCCAGATCCCGACCTCCGGAAGCTCCTCGCGCCAGAGCTCGCGCCCGAACCCGTCCGGGATCTCGAGGACGACCGCCAGCTCCCCGCTGCGCAGCCGATCCTCTAGATCCCGCTCGTCCCGGATCGGCCGACGCTCCTCGAAATAACGGGAGCCCCGGAACCCCTCCAGATAGCGACGGCTCTCGGTCGAGCGGTCCCGGTCGAGGACCGAGAAGGCCAGGTCCTCCACGTCGAAGGAGATTCCGTAGCCGTCGGCGAGCAGCAGCAGGGCGGGCCCCAGGATCGCGAAGGCCAGCCGGATGGGGTCGCGACCGATCTCCCGCGCCTCGCGATTCGTGACGGCCCACGCACGACGTGGATCGAAGAGCCGCGGTCCCCGACGCGCCCTGTCCGAAGGATCTGCCGCTCGGGAGGAGCCGGGATCCGCGCCCTGCTCGGTGTCTTCGGGGTCGGGGTCGCCGCGGGAGTCCTCTTCTTCGGGCCCATCGGCCGCGATCACGCGCACGAAGGCCTCTTCGAGCGACTCGACTCCGATCTCCCGGACGATCGATTCGGGGGGGCCGCTCTGGAGCACTCTCCCCTCGTGCATCAGGGCGATCCGGTCGCAGCGCTCGGCCTCGTTCATGAAGTGGGTCGAGAGGAAGATCGTCACCCCCTCCCGTCGCGACAGCTCGATCAGCTCCGCCCAGAAGGCGTCCCTCGCCATCGGATCCACGCCCGACGTCGGCTCGTCGAGAATCAGCAGCTCCGGCCGATGGATCACCGCCACCGCGAGCGAGAGACGCTGGCGCACGCCGAGCGGCAGGCTCTCCGCCGTCTCGTCGGCGACGCGGCGGAGGTCGAAGCGTTCGAGCGACTCGGAGACCCGCTCCTCGGGGTCGAGCTCGTCGCTCTCGAGATAGAGACGGGCGTGGAGATCGAGGTTCTGCCGCACGCTGAGCTCGCGATAGAGCGAGAAGCCCTGCGACATGAACCCGACGCGCCTGCGCGTATCCTGATCGCGGGCATCCAGGGACCGACCGAAGAGCCGGGCCTCGCCCTCGGTCGCGGGCAGCAGGCCGGTCAACATCTTCATCGTCGTCGTCTTGCCCGAGCCATTCGAGCCGACGAAGCCGAAGATCTCGCCTCGACGGATCTCGAAGCTCACGCGCTCGACCGCCGTGAAGTCTCCGAAGCGGCGCGTGAGCTCGCGGGCCTCGACGGCGAGATCGCCATCGCCTTCCGACCTCCGATCGGGGCGCAGCGACTCGGCCGGTCGACTCGAATCGGGTGCGACCAGCGACACGTAGGCCCCCTCCAGCGAGTCCGCCTCCGTCTCCGCCTGGATCGATTCGGGCTGCCCCGTGGCCACGACCGCTCCTTCGTGCAGGACGGCCAGCCAGTCGAAGCGCTCGGCCTCCTCCATGTACGCCGTCGCCACGACGACGCTCATCGCGCTGCGACGGGCCCGGATCCGGTCGAGCAGCTCCCAGAACTGTCTGCGGGAGAGCGGGTCGACCCCCGTCGTCGGCTCGTCGAGGACGAGGAGTCGAGGCTCGTGCACCAGCGCGCAGCAGAGACCGAGCTTCTGCTTCATGCCGCCGGAGAGCTTGCGCGCCGCGCGGTCGCCGAAGGGCGCCAGCCCCGTCGCCTCGAGCAACCGCCCGATCCGCTCCCGCCGCGCGTCCGACGAGAGCCCGAAGAGACGTCCGAAGAAGTCGACGTTCTCGCGGACGGAGAGGTCCGGATACAGATTCGTGCCGAGCCCCTGGGCCATGTAGGCGACCTCGGGCCGGAGGGCCCGACGCTGCCTGCGATCCGAGAGATCGAAGTCCGCGACCTCGAGCCGACCCGATTGCAGCCGTCGCGTTCCGGACAGCAGGCCGAGCAGCGTCGACTTGCCGACGCCATCCGGCCCGATCAGCCCCGTCAGGCAGCCGCCCGGGATCTCGAGGTCGACGTCGACGAGCGCCGCGATGTCGCCATATCGATGGCTGATGCCCTCGAGTCGAGCCACGACACCCTCGGTCGGTCCCTGCTGCGTCGTGCTCTCCGCGCTCACCGGAGGGCCGGGCTCACCGGAGCGCTTCGGGCCAGGCCGCCTCGGGATCGAGCTGGACCCAACCGATGCCGGGAGCACCCCCATGGAGCGGCAGACCTCGTGGATCATCCACGCGCAGCTCGACCCGGAAGGAGAGCTTCTGGCGCACGGACTCCGTCTCGACCTCCTTCGGCGTGAACTGGGCCTCGGACGCGACGAACGAGACATGAGCGGGAATGGGGGTCTGCGGATGGGCGTCGAGGACGATGCGTGCGGGCGCGCCGATCCGCGCTCGGCCGGCCTCCGCGGTCGGCAGGAAGAGCGCCATCGTGACGTCCTCGAGGTCGAGGAGCGTGACGACTCGGCCGCCGCTGGGCAAGACCTCTCCGGGCTCGGCGAGGCGATACTGGACGAGGCCACTGCGGGGAGCTCTCAGCTCACTCTCTTCGAGATCCTCCCGGACCCTTTCGACGGCGGCCTGCGCAGCCTCGACGGCCGCCTCTGCGTCCCGGACGTCGGCTCGAGCGGCGTCGCAGGCCGCCTTCGTGGTCTCGAGCCGCGTCTGATCCCGATCGAGGCGGCTCTCGCTCACCACGTCCCGATCGCGCAGGGCGAGTGTGCGGCCGAGCTCGCGACGGGCCAGCTCGCACTCACTCTCGCGCTGCGAGACGACGGCCTCCGCCGAACGTCGATGCTCCCGCGCCTTCGCGAGCTCGGCACGGGCTTGCTGGAGCGAGGCCTGGAGCGCGCCGGCGTCCATGCGCGCCAGGAGGTCGTCGGCGGCGACCCGATCGCCCTCGTCGACCCGCACCTCTGCAACGCGTCCCGCGAGCTTCGTGGCGACGTGGATCTGCTCCGCCTCGAGGCGGCCGCTTCCGCGCGCGAAGCCGGGCGGCGGACCGTCGTCCGGGCAGCCCGTCGAGAGAGCGACGAGGAGAAGGGCCGAGACGGCGATTCCCCGGACCTTCGGCGGGCAGCGGGGCCCTCTGGATGAATGAATCTCTCGATCTTCCACCGGATCCCCGTCATCCGAGCCGACTCGTCTCGAGCGGGCGGAGACGGGGATCAGACTCGACGGGCCGAGGATAGACCAGCCCACGGCTCGCTTCGACGACGATGTTCGAGACGGGTCCACGCCGACCCACGGCGATCGGCTCCGCTCGGCGCAGATCGACGGTCGACTCGCGTCAGTCGATCAGGGGACCTTGATCGTCTCGAGACCCAGGATCTGTCCGAATCGGATCAGACGAACCAGCAGTGGATCGCCCGGCTCGATCTCGAGGTTCTGAAAGGGAATGGTGCGGCGGCCCCTCGGCTCGTCGGCGTAGACCCGGACGTCCTCGTCGATCGCCGGCGCCTTTCCGGTATGGACCTCGAGATGCGCCACGATCGAGTCGTTCTTCCCGAAGTCGGGCTCTCCGCAGTCGATCGCAATCTCGACGTAGACCTCGCCTCTCGGCGCGAAGGCCGCGATCCGCTCGATCCGGATGCAGCCAGACGCGATGTCGGCCGCTCGCGCGAGCCCGGGCGAGGCGAGCAGGAGACAGACGAGCAGCAGGCGGGTCGAAGGGGGCATGGAGACTCCGGAGGCACGGATGCAGGGCGTTCCTCTGACATCGGAGCCCGACCCCGAGTCTTGAGGCGAGAGCGTCCCGACTCGATCCACGCAGAGCCCCGCCGCTCGAGCGGCAGACGACGCGCAGGGCATCGGAGACGAGCAGGCATCCACGCGCAAACGAGCCCCCAGGCCCCCTTCCGATCACTCGCCGGGCAGTGCGGTGCGCGTCAGCGACGGCACTCGGGCGTGCGGCCCTCCTCGCGAGCCCGCTGATAGATCGGCAAGACCTCGTTCATCTTCTGCTGGAGCTGCGTGATGCGGGTCCCGTGACTCGGGTGCGTCGATAGGAACTCCGGCGGGGCCTGGCCTCCCGCGGCCTGGCCCATGTTCTGCCAGAGCGACACGGCCTCGCGCGGATCGAAGCCCGCCCTCGCCATCAGCTCGAGGCCGATCTCGTCGGCCTCGGACTCGTGCGCTCGACTGAAGGGCATCAGCACCCCGACCTGGACGCCGAGACCGAGAAGACCCATCAGCTGCTGCTGGGTCTGGGGATCGCCGCCCATGAAGACCGAGGCGATCGCCAGACCCGACTGGGCAAGCTGGGAGTTCGAGACGCGCGCGTTACCGTGCTGGGCCAGCACGTGACCGATCTCGTGGCCCACCACCGTGGCCAGCTGATCCTGATTCTCGGCGACGCGGAGGAGACCCGTATGAACTCCGATCTTGCCGCCGGGCAGAGCGAAGGCGTTCGCGGAGTCGTCCTGGAAGACCTCGACCTCCCACTCCTGGATGGCCAGGCCGCGGACCTGCTCCGGGCGCAACGTCTCGACGATGGCATCGGCGACGCACCGCACGTAGACCGCCTGGTCGGAGCCGTCGGCGACCGTCGGCATCTCGCTCTTCATCTCGGTGAAGGCGGAGCGGCCCATCTCGGCCATCTGCGACTCGGGCATCAGGAGGAGCTGGCGCCGGCCGGTGGGCGAGGTCGCGCAGGCGAGAAGCAGGAGCAGGGCGAGCAGCGCGACGTGGGCTCGGGCAGGGGAGCGGTTGGACAGCCAATGCATCTTCATGAGGGGTCCTCTCCTCGACGAGCGCGCGGCCCGTGCCTTGACGAGCGCTCGGCCCGTGGCGCTTCCGGGAGGCGCCCGGATCCGAGCGGGGCCACACCGGACGGAAATCAGGCGAGCTGGCGGAGAGGGTGGGATTCGAACCCACGAGGGCTCTCGCCCTGGCGGTTTTCAAGACCGCTGCCTTCGACCACTCGGCCACCTCTCCGCTGTCGAGATCAACGGTCCGTACTCCAGGTCGTCGCCCGTGAAGCGATCTCGCATCGATCGCTTCTCGCCGATGCGACCCTCTCCGTCGCCACGGATCTCCGCCGCCATGAAGCAGTCGGTGCCCGATTCGCCCTGAATCGGCTCCCCATTCCTGGCCTTCTCGTGGAGCGGGCTGCGGATTCGACAATCCTGGCGGGTCGAGTTCACGGAATCAACCCTGACCCCTCGGGGCAAGGGCTCCCGCACGAAGCCGCAGCGCGATCCCCGTCCCCCCCTACGTGAATGGGGGAGGCTCGACTCTCACGAAGAAGCCTGGTCTCGAACGCGTGGCCCGGATCTTCTCTCGTCTGCCTGCAGCATCATCTCGGCCCAGGAATCGCCATGGGACCAGCTGACGTGCGAGTTGTCGAAGAACGCGGGCATTCCGTCGATGGTGGGGCTGCACCCTTTGGCCGTACAGAGCAAGGCCGTTGGCGAATAGGTTCCCGCGATATCGATGCGATTCCGTTCCAGGGCCTCGAAGAAGAACGCGAATTCGTCGTAGTAGTCGTGAAGCGACGATCTCAGATCGGGCTCATAGCCGAGCCACTCCGCGCGAGCCAGAGCCGGCGGAACCGCCACTTCCGCTCCCGGGACCGGCTCCCATACGTAGACATCGACTCCAAAGGAGATCAGGAGCTGAATCGATTCGTCGAACCGGGCATGGAACAACGCCTTCGACTCCTTCGGAGTCAGCTTCCGGCTATCGCCGTCCGTAATGCGCGACTCCAGAACCTGACGCCACGCCGACACCATCAGCACACTGTCGACGAAGCTCGCGTCTCGAAGGGCATCGTAGATCGCTTCGCCGTACTCGAGACAGCGACCCGATCCGCCAGGTAGACCCACGTTCTTGAGAGGCAAGCAAGAGTTCCGGAAGATGAGGAATCCGCTCTGTCCTCGTCTCGTCAACCATTTGTGGAATGCGTCTCTCGCGGCCCATGCATGAGAATCCCCGAATACGATCCAGGTTGGCTCGGCATCGGGCTCACCGATACGACAGGCGCTCCTGTCGAATCCCGCGGTCGACGAGAAGGCGCACTCCTGAGTCGACGGCGGCCTGTCATCCGAGTAGCTCGCGATCGTCAACACCCGATCGGGAAATCGCTCGGGGAATCCACCCGTCCAGAGCGAGCCGGCGAATAGAGCCAGAAAGCTCGCGACCGCAAGGCCATACAGCCGAAACGTCACGCCGGCAGGCCGGGTACTCAGACCCGACTGAGACGGACGTTCCACGAAATGGTAGAGACACGAGGCCATGCCGATGGACAGCGCGGTGCTGATCAGGCGAAGGCCGAGCGTGTAGTCGGATCCCGCCAGACTGCTGCCGAAAACGAACACCGGCCAGTGTACGAGATAGAGGGGATAGGAGATACGACCCAGATAGACCATGCCGGATGCTTCCAGCACCCCCCTCCCCCGGAGCCCGGGGTAGGAGCCCGCGAACAACACCGCGCAACTTCCGAGGACGGGAAGCAGCGCGTGGCAGCCGGGCACCGCGAAATCGTCTCGATCGACGAACATGGAGGTCAGAAGGGTGATCAAACCCAACCAAAGGATCGCATCGCACACGAGAACCGAGGGTCTCACCAGTCGAGTGAGCCTGAAAGTGGCGGCGCCGAGCAAGAGCTCCCAGGCGCGCGCGGGAAGCAGGTAGAATACGGCCTCTGGCTTCGCAGATGCGAATGCAACGCTCAGCGCGAGTGATGCCAGGACTCCGAGCCAGACAGCAGGCCAGAGGAGGTAGGGCATGAAGCGGCCGATCATCAGCACGACCGCCGGATAGACGATGTAGAACTGCTCCTCGACGGAAAGCGACCACGTGTGAAGCAGGAACACGCCATCAGCCGCCAGACCGAAGTAGTTGATCGAGCGCCAGAAATGAAGATTCGACACGTAGAGCTGTGCCGCGACCGTCTGCGTCAAGAGCTCGTGGAGCTGACTCGGGAAGAGAAGCAGCGCGCCCGCGACGATACACGCCAGGTTCGTGACGATCAGCGCCGGCGCGAGCCGTCGGACGCGCCGTAGATAGAAGTCACGAAGACTGAAGCGGTCCTGGCCTACGTCTCGCAGAATGACCGCCGTGATCAGGTAGCCGGAGATCGCGAAGAATACGTCCACGCCGAGATGACCGGCCTCGGCGCCGGGAATCAGACGGAAGTGGAACACGACGACCATCGCAACCGCGAGGGCCCGAAGTCCGTCGATGTCAGGCCGGTAGGAGATCATCTCCAGCAGGCTAATCGCAGGCCATGCCAGATGCGGGCCCACCAGAACCACGTCGACCTTCGGCTCGAGGCGACACCAGACACCCGGACTCTGGACGCTCGAGACCATGGTCGACGTAGAGTGAGGCCTCGCGTCGCTGGCTCCAGTCATGGTCGATCCGAGCCGGAATCTCAGTCGAGAAGGTCGTGTTCGGCGAGATCTGCCGCTTCGAGGAGGGCACGGGAAACGCCTCCGCGATCGGACCGGTCGTGCTCGGCCCCGCCTGCGCGTCCCATCGATCTCGGGAGGCTCCGCACGGAGCCACCCCGGAGCCTTGCTGTCGGGAGCGGGACTCGGCATCAGAGTCTGCGGCGACGCCGTGCAGGCGTGGGCCGAGCCGATTGATTCCCGAGAGGGTTTCGCGCCGGATCGCCACACGACTCGTTTGCGTACCCGGGCGGGCAGATCGGCTCTGCAAGCTGGATCCGAAGCACGCGGATCGAGCAGAAGCGTTCTCGATCGTCGGGCGACGAGCATGGATCGCGGTCAGTACCTGGCCTCGAGGACTCCGTCCGCCTGGGACCGCGCGTGCTTCGCTAGCCGAAGACTCCCTGCATGTAGCTCCGGGTCTGGGGATGCTGGGGGCGCTCGAAGATCTCGTGCGTCGTTCCCGACTCGAGCAGCTCGCCGAGGAAGAAGAAGGCGGTCCGATCGGAGATCCGGCGGGCCTGCTCGAGATTGTGCGTGACGATCACGATCGCGTAGCGCTCGGCGAGCTCACGAATCAGCTCCTCGATGCGAGCGGCCGATCGGGGATCGAGGGCCGAGACGGGCTCGTCCATCAAGAGGACCTCGGGCCGGTTGGCGATCGCGCGGGCGATGCAGAGGCGCTGCTGCTGCCCGCCCGAGAGGCTGGTGCCGATCTGGTCGAGCGAGTCCTTGACCTCGTCCCAGAGGCCGGCTCGACGCAGGCTCGTCTCCACGAGCGCGTCGAGCTCGCTGCGATCGTCGTGGAGCCCGTGGAGTCGCGGCCCGAAGGCGGCGTTGTCGTAGATGGATTTGGGAAAGGGGTTCGGTGCTTGCGCGACCATGCCGACGCGCGCGCGGATCTGCACCGGATCGACGGTGATCGCGTAGATGTCCTGGTCGTCGAGCGTCACGGAGCCGGTCACTCGCGCGTGCGGAATCGCGTCGTTCATCCGGTTCAGGCAGCGCAGGAAGGTGCTCTTCCCGCAGCCGGAGGGGCCCATGAGGGCCAGCACCTCTCTCGGGCGCACGTCGCAGCTCACGTCCCGAAGGCAGTGCACCTCCGGACCGTAGAAGACGTTCACCTTCTCGGCGCGCATCTTCGCCGGCTGCGTCAGCTCCCACCTCGTCTCGCTCGACATCTCGCTCGACATCGCCAGCCACTCCGTCCGGTCTACCCGGTCTTCTGGGTTCGATTCCTGAGCAGGACCGCCATCCCGTTCATCAGAACGAGAAAGACGAGCAGCACGACGATCCCGGCGGCCGTCTTCTCCACGAAGCCTCGCTCGGGACTCGTCGACCAGAGGTAGATCTGGACCGGCAGGGGGGCCGCGGGGTCCAGCAGATCGTTCGGGCTTCCCGCGATGAACGCGACCATGCCGATCATCAGCAGGGGAGCGGTCTCGCCCAGGGCCTGGGCCGCGCCGATGATCGCCCCGGTCAGGATTCCCGGAAGGGCATTCGGGAGCATCACCAGGAAGGTCGCCTGGAGGCGCGAGGCGCCGAGCTGCAGGGCGGCCTCGCGAAGCGACGGAGGCACCGCCCCCACCGCGGCACGAGCGGTGATGATGATCGTCGGAAGGGTCATCAGGGCGAGAACGAGTCCTCCCACCAGCGGCGTCGACCGGGGGAGTCCGGCGAGGTTCAGGAAGACGGCGAGCCCCAGGATCCCGAAGACGATCGAGGGCACGGCCGCCAGGTTCCGGATGTTCACGTCGATCAGCTCGGTCCAGCCGTTGCGCGGCGCGAACTCCTCGAGGTAGACGGCGGCGGCGATCCCGATGGGCAGTGCGATCGCGAGCGTCACGAACAGCATCAGGGCGGATCCGAGCACGGCCCCCCGGATTCCGGCGGCCTCGGGCTCCTGGCTGTGCCCGGACAGGAAGAAATCCCGATTGAACTTCGTCACGAGATGTCCGTCACGCTCGAGCCTCCGGACCCAATCGACCTGACGCTCCGAGAGTCGACCCGGCTCCGATCCGCCCATGGGCACGATGCCCTTCACGGCGAGATCGACGTCGCTGGACGCGGGAACCCAGAGATCGATGGAGCGGCCGATCAGGGAGTGCGTCTCGCTCACTCGATCGCGCAGGCGGAATTCGGCCACCATCGACAGGATGGCTCTCATCTCACGCCCGGCCCTGCGGCTCGGGGGCTCCCCCAGCAGGGTCTCGAGACCGTGATGGACGAGTCGACGATAGTCGGCCGAGGCGATCACCGAGGCATCCCCCGAGCCCGACGGGTCGACCACGTCCGGATCCACGAAGACCGGAACACGGATCTGCGTCTGCGTGAACGCGGTCGCGCTGGTCTGCACGATGGTGCCGAACAGAACGAGCAGCGCAGCGATGGAGGTCAGGATCGCCCCGATCCCGAGTCCACGGAGGATCCGATCCAGGAAGCGACGCCGCTCCAGGCCGCGACGGAACGACGGGCCCAGATACCCCTTCTCCTCCTCTTCCCGCCCGTCAGTCATACCGCTCCCGGTATCGCTCCATCACGCGCAGGGCGAAGAGATTGAGCAGCAGGGTCGCGAAGAAGAGCGTGAGGCCCAGAGCGAAGGCCGACAGGGTCGTCGGGCTGTCGAAGGGCTGATCCCCGGTCAGCACGGACGTGATCTGGACGGTCACCGTCGTCACGGCCTCGAAGGGATTCAGGGTCAGGTTCGCGAAGACCCCTGCCGCCATGACCACGATCATCGTCTCGCCCAACGCACGGCTCACGGCCAGCACCATGGCGCTGAGGAGGCCCGGGAGGGCGGCCGGCAGCACGACGCGGAGGATCGTCTCCGCACGGGTCGCGCCGAGGCTGTAGGCGCCCTCGCGAAGTCGATCCGGCACCGTCTTGATCACGTCGTCCGAGAGCGAGCTCACGAAGGGGATGATCATGATCCCCATCACGCTCCCCGCAGCCAGTGCCGACTCGGAGCTGACGTCGAGCCCCAGGGCGTGGCCCAGTCGGCGGACCTGCGGCGCCACCGTGGCGGCCGCGAAGAATCCATACACGACGGTCGGGATGCCGGCGAGAATCTCGATCGTCGGCTTCGCGATGCCGCGAACCCGGGGATCCGCGAGCTCCGCGGTATAGATCGCCGAGAAGAGGCCGATGGGCGCGGCCACGCACATCGCGATCAACGAGATCAACACCGTCCCGAGCAGCACCGGCACGACACCGAAGGCCCCATCGGCCGCCACCTGCCCGGCGCGGATCGCCGTCTGGGGACTCCAGCTCAGCCCGAGGAAGAAATCGATCGGCGAGACGACTCGAAAGAACTGCAGAGCCTCGGACAGGAGCGCGAAGACGATCCCGGCCGTCGTCAGGATGGCGACGAGCGAGCAGAGCAGGAGCAGGCCCATGATGATCCGCTCGCTGCGATTGCGGGCGCGGAAGGCCGGCGAGACCCGGAGGAATGCATAGCCGAGGCCGCTCACGGCGACGGCCGGCGTCAGCGCGTCGATCCAGGCTCCCGTCAGGTCTCGAAGCCGAGTCAGGGTCTCGACGGCCGCCCGCTCCGCCGAGTCGACCTCGTCGAAGAGCGTGAGGTCCGCGGCCATCGCCCGAACCCGAGCGAGCGCGAGAGAGAGCTCTTGCATCGAGCTCCCGAATCCGGACTCGGCCATGGATCGTCGAAGCAGCCACTCGACGAGGGGCCCCTCCAGAAGGAGCGCCCCCTGCACGAAGAAGAAGGCCGGCAGGAAGGTCCAGAGGGCGACCCAGAGACCATGGTACGCGGGGAGGGAATGGAGGTCTGCCCGATGCCCTCCGCTCGCGGACCACGCTCGCCGATAGCCGAGGCCGAAGCCGAACCCGGCCAGGATCGAGATGACGAGAACGTGAAGGAGCAACGACACGGGCGTCCCCGAAGAAGGCAGGAGCGATGGAGCGAGGGTCCAGAATAGGGACCTGGAGCGAGCGGGCGACGACGAAGAACGGACTTCCCGGGAGTGTCATCGGATCGTCGAAAACGGGCTTCATGTGCGGTCGAGGCGTGCGAAATCGCGGCTTTCCGGTCGGGACGGAATGACGGAATGCCTCGCCTCGTGCCCAAGCGTCCCGCTCCCGCGAGAAGGCCGCGCCGCACGCGACACGCTCCCGACCCCGAAGGCCGGAGGGTCGCTTGCGGCGATCCGGCCTCCCCCTACTTTGCGGGATCCGATGCGCCGCGGACGCTTGGCATCAGTGTTAGTCGTGCCGCACGCGAGGTCGGTGAACTCCGACGGGGAGCTCGCGAGGACCGGATGTACAGGAAGACCTTCCCGACGCCCGTATCGAGGTGGGACCAGCCCCTGGGCGCCCTCCTCGGCTTTCTCTTCTCGGTCATGCTCTTCGTCGCGATGTCCCTGGCTCAGATGATGGCCGAGGTCCAGCCGCCGATCCGTGAGATCGACGAGCAGGTGGTCGTCTTCGAGGTCCCGAAGGTCGAGGAGATCGAGGAGGAGCAGATCGCAGCCCTCGAGGAGGAGGAGCCGCCCCCCGAGCTCCTCTCGGAGTCCGTGCCCGATTACTCCCTGGACCAGCTCGACGTGGCCCTGAATCCGGGAGTCGGCGTCGGCTCGATCGTGGGCGACTTCTCGATGCCGCGGCTGGGCGAGAGCGCCAGCGCGCCGGAGACTCTCGAGAGCGAGGATTTCGTCGCCTTCGCGGATCTCGATCGAACGCCGCGTCCCCTCCACGGAGCCCATCTGAGCTTTCCCATGCGACTGCGACGTCGGGAGGCGCGGGGGACGATCGTGCTGCATCTCCGACTCGGGCCCGACGGGCGCGTGCTCGAGACCGAGATCGCCTCCTCCGATCTTCCGGCCTTCGACGCCATCGTGGTCGATCAGGTGGCGAGCTGGCAGTTCACGCCGCCGACCCGGCAGGGGAAGCCGGTCTACGCCGAGGCCCGCTTTCCGATTCCCATCCGGATCGAGTGAGCCGCCGACCCGGGCGCTCGGGCTCGCCGTCCGCGTCTGCCTCGGCGTCCCCAGCGCCTGCCTCCGTGCTGCGCCCATTCGCGGCGCCTCCTGGAGTCGCCTCGATCCGACCGGTACCCGGGGTGGTCGCCGTGGTATCGTCATCGGGCTCCGCGCCGTACAGCAGGATCAGCATGGCGGGGCGCGGGAGGGAGAGGGCATGCAGGAGAGCCGCATCTCGTGGGCCGGGCTCGGCTATGCAGGCGTCGGGGCGCGAGATCCCATCGGCTGGCGCGAGTTCGCGACGGAGGTCTGCGGTCTCGTTCCGGCGCCCCTCGTCCCCGGTCCGCGTCGAGCCGGCATGCCCGTCCCCCGTCCCGACGCGGGTCCCGAGGCGGCTGGACTCGCCGAGGACGGCACCCTCTACCTCAAGATGGATCGGCGCCAATGGCGCATCGCCGTGCACCCCTCCGAGGAGCCGGGCCTCGCCTACCTCGGCTTCGAGCTCCGCAGCCAGATCGACTTCGAGCGGGCGGTCGAGCGGGTCTCCGGTCTCGGTGTCGAGCTGCGACCGGGCAGCGATGCGGAGCTCGAGGCCCGAGGCGTGGGGCGACTCGCAGTGCTCCGGGACCCCTTCGATCATCGCCTCGAGCTCTTCCAGGGGCCGATCGTCGAAGACGCCTTCCAGTCGCCCACGGGCATCGAGTTCCGGACGGGATCTCTCGGCATGGGGCACGCCGTGCTCCATGTCCCGGAGATCGAGTCCGCTCTCACCTTCTATCGCGAGGTGCTCGGCTTCGACCGGACCGACTTCATGAGCTTCGGCCCGACCGGTCAGGGGATCCATTTCCTGCGCTGCACTCCCCGTCATCACAGCCTCGCTCTGCTCCACGTCGGCGACTTCCGCGGTCTGCAGCACCTGATGCTCGAATCCGAGACGCTCGATGGTGTCGGAAGCGCCCTGGACCGCGCGCGGGCCGCGGGCGTGGAGATCAGCTCCTCCCTCGGTCGCCATCGCAACGACCGGACCGTCTCCTTCTACATGCGAGGACCCTCGGGCTTCGACGTCGAGATCGGCTGGGACGGGCTGCTGGTCGGCGACGACTGGGTCGAGCACGAGTTCGCGGGCGGCGGAGACGAGTGGGGACATCACGGGCTCGACGCGAAATCCCTCGAGCCGGAGCATGAGGCCTGAAGACGGCTCGAGGCGACGACGGCGCCGGAACGACGCCAGGAGGAAAGACGAATGGATCTGGAGCTCGCGGGACGACGAGCCGTGGTCGGCGCATCGTCACAGGGGCTCGGATTCGAGACGGCCCGAGCCCTGGCCGAGGAAGGTGTGCGCGTCCTCCTGACGGGACGCGACGCGGACAAGCTCGAAGAAGCGGTGCGCGAGATCGGACACGGGGCAGACGGCATCGTCGCCGACCTGAGCCGGGTCGAAGGGGCGCGCGCCCTGGTCGGGGCCGCCATCGAACGACTCGAGACGGTCGACATCGTCGTGCTCAACGTCGGCGGACCGCCTCCGGGCCTGGCCGGGAGCACGGACCTGGAGGAGCTGCGCCGCGCGCTCGATCGCTGCCTCCTCTCGATGGTCGAGCTCTGCCAGGGCTTCCTGCCGGGCATGAGAGAGCGAGGCTGGGGACGCGTTCTGGCGATCACGTCCGGCGGCGTACGCCAGCCGCTCGCGGGCATGGTCTACTCGAACGCATCACGCGCCGGGCTCACGGGCTATCTCAAGACGCTCGCCCGAGAGGTCATCGCCGACGGAGTGACGGTCAACTCCATCCTGCCCTCCAATCAGGTCACCGACCGGCTCCGTAGCCTGTTGGGAGACGGCATGGACGGCTACCTCGAGTCCGTGCCGGCGGGACGTGGCGGTCGGCCCCGTGACTTCGGTCGCATCGCCGCGTTCCTCTGCTCGGAGTCCGCCAACTACCTGACCGGAGTCTCGCTCTCCGTCGACGGCGGAGCGGACCCGAGCCTTCTCTGAGCAGCCCGGAGCCCTCCGTTCTCCGTCAGGTCGGACGCGCGGATGCCGCGAATCGGATCGGCATGGCGTGGTGGCCGTGCAGGAACTCGCCGTAGGTGCGCTCGACTCCGGACTCGTCGACCTCGTAGTCGGGGGCGAGAGCGAGCAGCTCTTCGAGCAGGACGCGCCCCTCGAGCATGCCGAGATGCTCTCCGATGCATTTGTGGGCGCCATGTCCGAAGGAGAGGGTCCGCCTCGGACGCCGGGAGATGTCGAACTGGTCCGCGCGCTCGAACTCGTCCTCGTCGCGATTGGCCGACGCCCAGAGGAACATCACGCCCTGCCCCGGCTCGAGCCGCTGGCCCCGGATCTCGACCGGATCCTTCACGAAGCGCCCCAGCAGATTCGTCGGCTGGTCGTATCGCAGGGACTCCGCATAGGCATGGACGATCCGCTCGGGTCGGGCCACCAGCTCGCGTCGTTGGTCGGGGGCGCGCCAGAGATAGAGCGCCGTGTTCGCGACCGAGAGCGGCACGACCTCGGCGCCCGTCACGAGGAGCGTGTAGACGGCGGCCACCATCGCTCCCAGAGAGAGAGGCTGCCCCTCCGCGCGGGTCCGCAGCATGACGGAGATGTGATCGTCCCCGGCTGAATCCCCCTCCTGCGAGCGCGCCGTGATGATCTCGGCGAGGCGTCCCATCAGCGAGGCGCGGGCCGCCTCGTTCTCCGGCGTGCTGCCCACCTGGCCGGGCTTCCGCTCGAAGTAGCGCGCGACCTGCGCACGCAGCGCAAGCGCCTCGTCCCGCGGCAGCCCGATCAGGTCGGCGATGACGAGCGTGGCGAGCGGGTCCGCATAATCGCGGTAGACGTCGAGACTGCCCCGCTCGGCGAGCGGCCTCAGCAGGTCGCGCGCAAGCGCCCGGATCCGACCCTCGAGCCGCCCCACGGCGTTGCGGGTGTAGCGAGGCATGAGCATCCGCCGATAGTCCCGTTGCCTCGGCATGTCGAGCATCGAGAAGACGGGATCGGGAGGAGGAGGCTGCTTCAGGAGCACCATCTCGGGCGTGACGCCCCGCTCTGCCGTGAACACGTCGTTCGTCGTGCTGGCCCGCACGTCCTCGAATCGAGACAGGAACCAGGTGTCGTATTTCTCGAGATGGAAGACCGGCGCCTCTCGCCGTAGCCGAGCGTAGAAAGGCCAGGGATCGCGCATGACGGCATCGGAGAAGGGGTCGTAGTCGATCGTCATCCGATCTCCGCTCTCTCAGCCCTGGCCCAGCTCGATCATGTTGCCGTCGGGATCCGCGACCTGCGAGACCTTCCTTCCCGGCCGCAGCTCGAAGGGAGGCAGCACCACCTGGCCTCCCGATTCCCGGACGGCCTCGACCGCGGCCTCGATGTCTTCGACCTCGAGCGTCAGATAGCGGAGGCCGGTCCTCGAGGAGAAGCTCTCGGAGTCGTCGGGCTCGGGCGGACGCGTCGGCACCATCACGCGCAGGACGCTGTCGCCGCAGGCGAGCTTGTGGATCCGACCGACGTTCGGAATCTCGAGGGGCTCGAGGCGTTCGAGCCCGGCGACCGCCTCGTAGAAGGCCAGGAGCGGCTCGGCCTCCGCGGTGATCAGCCCGACGTCGAGGGCCGGCTTGGCCATGCGCGTTCCCACCCTGCATCCCCCTTCCTCGCCGCGGCTGCACCACGGCGGGATCGTCTCCACCGGGCCGGGCCAGCGGGTCATCGGCCGCCCCTCGCTCCGACGGCTCCGATGACTTGGACGGCTCGCAGCGAGCGGCGCCCCGTGAGGTCATTACGATACCATAGGTACCGTATTAGGGAGACCCTCTCGTCCTGCTTGCGAGCCCGAGACGTGTTGCGGGCGGGCCAGCGAGGCGCTTTCCCACGACGAGAGGTCTGTCCGGAGAGCCCCGGGGAGGGGGCCGGGGGAGAGCGATGGGAGAGGTCGAGCATCGAGCGGTGGGGCGTCCCCGGGACCCGTCGGCGGACGACGCGATCATCGGGGCGACGCTCGAGCTGATCGCCGAGTCCAGCTTCGAGGGCCTCCGGGTGAGCGACGTGGCAGCTCGGGCCCGCGTCAGCAAGGCGACCCTCTATCGTCGATGGCCGACCAAGCACGACCTCGTGCTCGCTGCACTCCGGACGACCCCTCCTCTCGAGCCGGTGGACCGGGGATCCGTGCGCGAGGATCTGAAGACGATCTTCCGGCAGTTCATCCAGATCGTGGAAGACGCCCCCGTTCTCAGCCTGCTGCTGGCTCTGGCGGCCGAGCGCCTTCGTCGACCCCGTTTCGCGCGCGAGCTCGATCCCTTCGTCGCCGAGCGGACCCGGCCGGTGCAGGAAGCGCTTCAGCGTGCGATCGATCGAGGCGAGCTCGCGAGGGGAGCCCAGTCGATGCTCACGTCCGAGCTGATCGCGGGCACGCTTCTGCTCCGACTCTTCTTCGGCGGCCCCTCCGGCAAGGCCGACGTCGACGCACTCGTCGACCAGGTCATCGACGCCTTCGGCGCGACCCGCTGAATCGATGCGTTGAATCGCCGGGACCTTCCTACTTCGCCTCAGCGCCCGCCTCACCGCCGTCTCGACGCTCCCGACCGCCTCGGTCCGCTGGGTCCCGGCCCGCTCGCCCCCCGTGGTCCCCTCAGACGTCACCGGGTCGCGGCATGGGGGTTGCACCCTTCAGGTATCCGAAGCAGCTCGAGACGCACGTGACCCGAGCTCCCGCTCGGACGGAGGAGCGCAGCGGCCGCTTCGTGGCGATCGGACGCGACCGAGGCGCGGCTGAGGCGATCGGCGTGCGATGACAGCGCGACTGCAGCGCGATTGCAGAAGGTAGAAAGGTGAAGACGCGAAGCACTCCCCCCTCGAAGCCCGAGCGCACGAATCCGGAGCCCGCCTCGAGTCCCGGGGCTGCTTCGACGTCCGCTACGGCCTCGAGCCGCGTCCCGCTCGACCTCGACCTGCTCGTGATTCTCGCCGACCCGCGACTGCCCTTTCCGGATCATCCGAGCGGAGCCCAGGACGATCACGATCGCCGCGACGTCGAGCGGCTCGAGAAGGCGCTGACCTCGCTCTTGGGCCGAGACCACATCCGCTATCTCGACGACCACGATCGACTCCTCGAGGAGGTCCAGAGCCACGACCCGAACCTCGTGCTGAACTTCTGCAATGCCGGATTCCGCAACCGGCCCGAGCTGCAGCTTCACGTACCGGCGCTGCTCGAGATGCTCGACCTCCCGTTCGCGGGGACTCATGCCGCCTGCATGGCCCTCTGCCACGACAAGTCTGCGGTGCATGCCGCAGCGGCGAGCGCCGGCATTGCCGTGCCCCGCCAGGAGCTGCTGCACCTCCGGCGCGAAGAGCCTCAGCTCCCGCGGAGCTATCCGGCCCTGCTGAAGCCCAACGACGGCAGTGGGAGCGCCGGCATCACGACCCGCTCCCTCGTGCAGGATGCCGACGAGGCGCACGAAACCCTCTCCGAGCTCGCGCGCGCGCCCAGACCACCCGTCTG
>CAYXLY010000010.1:0-23140 GCA_964466005.1 uncultured Spirochaetaceae bacterium
CGGCCTGTCGTCGGCGGGGATCGACGCGCTCCTGCCCCCGGCGACGACGGCGGCCCTGCGTCGGGCGATCGAGCGCTTCGACCGGTCGATTCCGGGGTATGCGAGCGAGGAGGGGCTGCTCGTCGGCGTCGAGTCGCGCAGCTCCGGGCCACTGCGGATGGATCGGGACCCGGAGACCCGGCTCGCGACGGGCTTCTCGAACCTCTGGCCGGTCGGCGAGGGCGCGGGCCATGCCGGCGGCATCATGAGCGCTGCGATCGATGGAGCGCGCAGCGCCTGGGCACTGCTCGCGCCGAGTGAAGACCGGCCCGTGACGCGGCCGTGATCACGAGAGAGGAGAAGGCTGGCTCGGATCGCCGAAGGGCCGCCCCGGATCGGAGTCCGAGGCGGCCCTCGAGTGGGGCCCGGCTGTCCCGTGGCGCGGCACGGCCAGACCCGCTGAGCCCGGATGCGAGCGGACTCAGTCGAGATCCTCGATCAGGAAGGCCGTCCCGTCGCCTGCCACGACCGCTCGGACCGGGAAGCTCCCGGTCAGGAGCTGAGGAAGTCCCAGCCCGTCCGGGACCTGATCGAAGCGCCGATCGTCGCCATCGAGCTCGCGCCCGAGGGCCGACTCGATGATCGAGTCGTCGATCCGCGTGCTCCCGACGACCTGGATCGTCCGACCCGGGAGGACGAAGGTCGACTCCGTCACGTCGGTCGGCGTCCCGATGAAGGGATTGCCGGCGAATCCGTCGTCATCGTCATCGTCATCGTCGTCGTCCCGGCCCGGCGGCACGCTGCCCACGAGCCCGTCTTCGGGCTCGAACTCGAGCTCGCGCGCGTCCAGCAGGCCGCTCTGACAGGCCGAGTCGCCCTCGAAGCTCGTCGCCTCGACGACGTCGCCGACGTCGAGCTGATCGAAGAACCCGGATCGGCCGATCGAGTCGTCGTCGTCGCCCTCGAAGTCGTCGTCGTCGACGCCGTCGGTGCGCACGGTCACCCCCTGGATCACGATCTCGAAGGAGCTCGCCTCCCCGGAGATCGACTGCACGGGGCCACGCAGACGGCAGTCGAGATCGTCGTCGTCGTCGAGCTCGATGCGGGTCCAGCGAACGGAACCGTCGGAGCCGGGAACGCCCCGCGCCTCGACGAAGTCGTCGAAGTCGACCCGGTCCAGGAACTCGGAAGGCGTCAGGCGATCGCCCTCGTCGTCGTCGCTGTCGTCGTCCTCGAGCCGGCTCGTGCCCGTCGGCGTGATGACGAGTCCGAGGCGGGTCGTGAAGCGACCGGCCTCGCGATCCACCGAAGCCACGCGATCCTCGGTGCGTACGCTGTTCTCGACCTCGAGCTTCGACTCCCGGATCACGAGGACGCCGTCCGCGTCGAAGCGACCCTCGATCTCGACGCGGCTGCCGACCCGACCTTCCAGGCCGGACGCATCCCGGACCTCGATCGTCCGTCCGTCGATCACGATCTGGTCCGGATCGGTGGTGAGATCGACCGACTGGAGGATCCCCTCGATCTCCAGCTCGCCCCTGCGGTCGTCGTCGTCATCGAAGTCGTCTTCGCTCTCGATCCGGACGGCGAGGAGATCGCCATTGCCGAGCAGATCCGCCTTCACCTCGACGAAGCGACCGACGAGGTCGTCGTCCATCGGAAGGTCGTCCTCGAAGAGGGTGTCGTCATCGATCACGAAGGTCGTTCCGCCGACGACGATCTCCGATCCGTCGGACGTGATCGAGTCGACGAAGCCCTTGAGCTCGAGCTCGTCGTCGTCCACGTCCGGCCGACCGATCCCCCCCGCCGCGGCGTTGACGCGGTCGATGCGGGTGGCGAGCAGCCCCTCGGCGGTCGGGAAGCCGCTCACCGACACGACCACCGGCGCGTTGCCCGGGAAGAGCACGGGCTCGAGATCCCGCAGGTCGACCCGGGGTCGCCATCGTTGTCGCCGATGTCGTCATCGAAGATCGTGTTGGCGTCCACGATCACCGTTCGACCGATGACCGTGAAGCGGCCGAGCGAGGGATCCATGGGATCCGGAGTCACGTTCCGCGCCGGTCCCTTCAGATCGTCGTCGAACTCGATCCGCTCGGCGAAGCGCCGACCCGCGCGCTCGCTGGCACGGATCCGGACCTTCATGCCGATCCGCAGCGGGCTGTCGTCGCCCAGTCGCTCGCCCTCGCCCTCGACGGCGACCACGGTGCCGCCCTCGACCTCGTAGCGGACGCCGTTCACGAACACGCTGCTGAAGCCCGTGATCACGCCGGTCGAGCCGACCGTCGTCGGGCTCGCCCCGTCGCCACTGCCCCCGCCTCCGCTGCAGGCCGCCAGAAGCGCCGCCAGCAGGACGCCGAGGATCAGGCGGCTCGATTCCGCCGCTCGTGTCGTCCCAATCTTCATCTGCTCTCCCCTCATCGTCTTCGTCCTCCGTGGCTCCGGTCCATCCCGAGCCGCTTGCTCGCGAATCGGGTCGGTTCGAAGTATTTGGGAAATTATTCCCAAAAATAGAGGCCTGTCAATGGGCCGGGAAAAGTGGTGACCCGCGGGGAAATCCGTTCGGACCGAGGGAGGAGCGCGGCCGCCTCGGGATCCGCGTCGGGGACCGAGGACGAGCGATCGAAGGGGCGGGGAGGCGGCTGAGTCTCGCGACGGGCCGGAGCCGGCGTGGAGCCGGGAGTAGAGCGGGCTATGGCGTGGCGAAGGGAGCTACTGGAGCGTCCGCTCGAGATAGGACTTGAGGCGCCGCCAGGCGTCGAGCGCCGGAGCCTCGGCCGTCTTCCGGTCGCGGTCCACGTGCAGCCAGAAGCCGTGGCCCACGTCGTCGTAGACATGGACGTCGTTCTCGATGCCCGCCTGGCGCATGGCCTTCACGAAGGCGTCGACCTGGTTCGGAGAGGGTCGGCGATCGAGGGCGGCGAAGGTGCCGTAGATCTCGTGATGGATGTGCTTCATGCGCTCGGGATCGTCGAGGAGGCTGCCGTAGAAGATCGCCGTCCCCTCGTGGCTCTGGCCCCCGAGTGCGAAGGAGAGGGCGACCCCGCCGCCATAGCACCAGCCGATCGCCGCCACCTTGCCGTTCACGTCGGGCCTGCTTCTCAGGTAGGCGACCGCGGCATCGAGGTTGGCGATGATCTGCTCCTCGTCCGCGAGGGTCTCGCGAACGAGGGCCATGTTCTCCTGCCGATTGCTCCCCGTCCGGCCCGAGTAGAGGTCCGCTGCGAGGGCGACGAGGCCTTCCGCTGCGAACGAATCGGCCATCTGTCGGATTCGATCCGTGAGGCCGTCCCACTCGTGGATCAGCACGACTGCTCCGCGTCGGGTCTCGCCCCCCGGAACGGCGAGATAGCCACGGGTCGCGGGATTCGCCGAGAAATAGGCCAGCGACTCGCCCTTCGGTGCGCCGCCTTCGCCGAGGATGGCTGCCGGGAGCTGATCCCCGGTCGTCGGAGCGATCTCGATCTCGTCCGCTCCGGCGGAGAGGGGAGCGATCGGAAGAACGAGGGCGAGCAGGAGACCGATGGCGCCGGCGACGCAGCCGAGAGGTCGGATGGCGCGCGGGCCGGGCTCGCGTGAGTCGAACATCCTGGCTCTCCTCTCGGGACCCGCGGCCGCCTCGAAGCGCGAGCGGCCGCCCGGCTCAGAGCTCGACGCGCGCCGTTCCGACGACGGGCGTCTCGCCCTTCTCGTTCTTCAGCGTGAGATCGAGCTCGACGATCCGCTTCTCCTCGTCGAGATCCGTCACGACCGCACTCGCCGTCGGCTTCGAGTCCACCAGCAAGGGGGCTCGGAAGATCGTATCGACGGAGAGGACCGAGGCGTTGGGAGCCCACCGGTGGATCAGTGCGACGAGGATGCCCTGGCTCATGATGCCGGGCACGATGGCGGCGGGAAGGCCTGCCGCCCGCGCCTCCTCGTGATCCGTGAAGCGTCCTGCCAGCATCAGCGAAGCCTTCGCGAAGCGCCGGACGTTCTCGATCGAGACGTCGGGATGGATCTCGGGAAGCTCCTCGCCGAACTCGACGCTGTCGAAGGATCGATCGTCGGCACGCGTCTCTGCGCCCATCACTCCATCTCCCGCTGGACCAGACGCCAGTCGACGGTCGAGAGGTGCTCGCCTCTCTGGTTGTAGAAGCTCATGCGATGGACGATGAAGAGCATGTTGCCGGTGCGACCCGTCTTCTCGTAGATGTCCGCGATCTCGCTGCGGCCCACGATCTTGTCGCCGGGACGGACCGGGGCGTGGATCTCGATGGACTTGCCCGCATCGAAGCAGCGATCCATCTCGACGGGAAAATCCGGAGGCAGCGAGCGGGTTCCGTGGATCCGGGTGGTGTAGTTGGGCACCGACTGGAACTCGGGATCCGAGGGGTCGGTGAACTTCGGGAGGGTCTCGCCGCAGGCGAGGGCGAAGCCTGCGAGGGAGTCGGCCTCGACGTCGAGATCGATCTCGTCGAAGACGAATCCGGTGAAGCGCGACCTCAGCTCTTCGGCGTTCATGGCTCTCCTCTTCGTCCCGGTCCGCGTCGCAGGCCGCGATTCCGGGAGGCCGGGCTCGGCCCGGCCGGGCTCAGCCGGACTCGGGCGCGGGCGTGATCGCGTCGAAGCGACCGCCCCGGAGCGCGCGGACGAGTCCCTCCGTGTCCCGGACCTCTTCCTCGAAGCGCGTGGCGCAACGGCCGACGTGGCTCACGATGTGCGAGTCCGAGCCTCCGATCCGGCCCCAACCGTATCGCTCCGCCAGGGCGAGCGCCTCCTCGTTCTCGCCTTCGCGACTGCCGCCGTTGAGCACCTCGAGGATTTCGATGCCCTCGACCGGTCCCCGCGTCTCCCAATGCGCACAGAGGCCCACCTTCGGTCGACCGGGATGACAGGGCACCGCGACCGCGCCGCAGCGTCTCGACTCGCTCAGCACGGTGGCCAGCCGGTTGTCGACGCGGGCGAAGTCGAAGGCGGCGCGGAGATCGTCGTTCACGCCGAAGACGAGCACGTGGCCGTACTCGGTCTCGACCTCGCTGGCCTTCAGGATCAGCAGTCCGAAGCGGTCTTCCAGAGGGCGGTAGTCGGACTCGTCGTCGAATTGCCGATGCTCGGTCAGCACGAGCCCGTCGAGCGGAAGCCCCTTGCGCGCGATCCACTGGCAGTAGTTCTCGACCTTCGCCCTGCCGTCGTCGGAGGCGACCGAGTGGGAGTGGAGATCGAGGATCATGCCGGGACGAACCTCGGGACCCCGAGGTCGCGTCCGGTCTTCACGAACTCCACGACGACGGGCATGCCGATCGAGACGGAGTCGGGATCGCAGTCGACGACGTTCGCGAGGATCTGGGGTCCCTCCTCGAGCTCGACGTAGGCGACGACATAGGGCACGGCCTCGCGAAAGGCCGGCATCTGGTTCTGACGCACGACGGACCAGGTATGGACGCGGCCTCGGCCGCTGGCCACGAAATGCTCGATTCCGTCGGAGAGACAGGTCACGCAGAGACCGCGCGGACGATGCTGGACGACGCCACAGTCCCGGCAGCGTTGGAGCACGAGCTCGCCTCGACCGGCCCCTTCCCAATAGGCCCGCGTCTCCCAGTCGACGGCGGGCGGGCCGTACTCGATGGCTTTCGGTCCAGCGGCGGGCTTCGGTTCGTCTCGCTTGCTCGACATGAGGCGTGCCTTCGTCCTTGTCGGTCGTTCGGGGAGGCCCGTCTCTCGGGGACGGACGAGCTCAATCCTTCGAGAGGATCAGGGTCGCCCCGCTGTGCATGAGGCCGAGATAGCCCCCCGTGCCGTGGGCCAGGGCGATCTCGGCGCCCTCCACCTGGCGCGCGCCGAGGCCGCCCCGGAGCTGACGCACGGCCTCGATCACGAGGAAGATGCCACGCATGCCCGAGTGATTCGAGGAGAGCCCTCCGCCATCCGGGTTCACCGGGAGCCGCCCTCCGAGCCCGATGCCACCCTCCTCGACGAAGGCTCCCCCTTCGCCGGGCGCGCAGAATCCCAGACACTCCAGCGTCACGAGCACGGTGATGGTGAACGAGTCGTAGATCGTGGCGAGGTCGACGTCGGCGGGCGTGAGCCCGGCCATCGCGAAGGCGTGCTCGCCGGATTGCTTCGCCGCGATCGTCGTCAGATCGGGGGCGCCGAGCTCTCGGTGACAGACCGCCTCGCCGGTCCCGCGGACCACGATCGGGGGCTGGCGGAGATCGCGCGCCCGTTCGAGGCTCGTCACGATCACGGCTCCGCCCCCGTCGCTGATGATGCAGCAATCGAGCAGATGCAGCGGGTCGGCGATCATCCGGCTCTCGAGCACGTCCTCGCGCGTGATCGGACGCTGCATCTTCGCGTGCGGGTTCAGGCTGGCGTGTCGACGCGTCGAGACGGCGATGTCGGCGAGCTGCTCCGAGGTCGTGCCGTACTGGTGCCGGTGGCGCTGGGCCACCATCGCGTAGGACGAGATCAGCGGCATCCCGTAGGGGGCCACGAAGGCCGCGCCCGGATCGCGCATGCTGGTGTCGCCGGTGCCGATCGCCATCGCATCGGAGGCGGCCGTGCTGCCGTAGAGAATCAGGGCGACCTCGCAGAGGCCGGAGTGGATCGCCGCCGCGGCATGCGCCACGTGGGAGACGAAGGACGATCCGCCGATGTTGCTGCCGTCGAGGTAGCGCGGCTTGATGTTCAGATACTCGGCGAGCTGCACCATGCCCATGGCGCCCATCGACATGGTCGCCCCGAAGAGCCCGTCGACGTCGGAGAGCGAGAGTCCCGCGTCCGACAGCGCCTCCCGCGCGCACTCGGCGGTGATCTGAAAGGCGGTCTTGTCGGGCGCCCAGCGGCTCTCGTACTCGTGGATGCCGGCGATGGCGATGCGTCCGGAGAAGCTCATGTCCCGGTCCTCAGGGCCAGGCTCTCTTCGGCCACGGCCGCGGCCTGCTCGAGGGGCAGCCAATGCGCGGCCTCCTCGAGGATGCGGAGGTCCGCCCGCGAGAGTCCTTCCGCGAAGGCCTCGGTCCGCGCCCGGCTCGTCTCGGGCTCGGCTGCACCGATCAGGACCCGGACCGGAATCGCGGGAGAGAGGTCGAGCCCGGTCGCCTCCGGTGCCTGGAGACCCGAAGCGTCCACCCAGGCGCGGCACGCCTCGAGGTCGACCAGCGTCGCCCGGGGATCGGTCTGGATGCCCTCCATGTAGGCCTGGCGCATGCGGTCGGCGCTCGCCCCGGGCGCCAGGCGGCCGGGATCGAAGGGGCGGGGCGCCTTGCCCTGTGCGACGCGCCGCATCTGCTCGATCTCGCTCGCCTCGAGGCCGAGCATCCGGCCGATGCCACACAGAACCAGGCCTGCGACCGTATCCGGCGCCGTCTTCGCCCACTCGAGCGCCACGAGGGCGCCCATGCCGTGCCCGATCAGGACCGTCCGATCGATCTCGCACCATCCGGCGACCCAGCGCGCCATCTCCGCCATCGCCTCGATCGAAGGCAGCGAGTCGAGACTGCCCGACCGTCCATGACCCGGGAGATCGAAGGCGAGCGCGCCGTCCCGCTCCGCTTCCGCCCGATCTTCGAGCTCGGCGAGCAGCTCTCCGAACACGGAGCTCTGAAGTCCGGCATCGTGCAGGCAGAAGAGAGGGGGCGCGTGGCCCCGCTGCGGCGGATCCTGTGGCAGCGTCGTGGGGCCCGTATGCCGGAGGAGCAGCGGCAGCCCATCGCGACGGATGTATTTCTCGGGCAAGTCGGCCTTCCTTCTCCGGTCCTCTTCTCGACGCGACGGACGCGCCGCGCTGCTGCGCCGTCTCGGCCGGCGCCGCAGCGCGGCGTGCGGCGCCGGCCGAGACGGCGCGCGCTCAGGCGTTCGGCGGACCGCTCGGGATGTCCTTGAACGGGATGCCCTTGTCCGCTCGGGCATCCGGCGGCAGCCCGAGCACGCGCTCCGCGATGATGTTGCGAAGCACCTCGTCCGTGCCGCCCGCGATGCGCAGGCCGGGGATCGAGAGGTAGCGCTGCTGCCAGGCGGCGCCGGCGACCGCCGCCTCCTCGTCGAGGAGCGCGCCGCTGGCCCCGCCGAGCTCCATCGCGAAGGAAGCCGCCTCCTGCTGCAGGACGGCACCCACCAGCTTGCCCATGCTGGCCTCAGGACCGGGCGGGCGCCCCTGGGAGAGGGCGGTGAGCGTCCGCAGGGAGGTGTATTTCAGGCCGCGCGCCTTCACGACGAAGTCGGCGATCCGCTCCCGGACCTGCCGGTCCTCGAGCGCGGGCGCGCCGTCGACCTCGATGTCGCGAGCGAGCCCGACGAGATCCTCGACCGCGCCGATCCCCATGCCCGAGCCGATCGACTGGCGCTCGTTCATGAGCGTCGTGATGGCGACGGCCCAGCCGTTGCCGACCTCGCTGATGCGCTGATCGTCGGGGATGCGGACGTCGGTGAAGAAGACCTCGTTGAAGCCCTGACCGCCGTTGATCTGGGTGATCGGGCGCACCTCGACGCCGGGCGAGTGCATGTCGACGACGAAGTAGGAGAGGCCGGCATGCTTGGCGACCGTCGGATCCGTGCGCACGACGAGGATGCCCCAGTCGCAGAAATGCGCCCCGGTCGTCCAGATCTTCTGCCCGTTCACGATCCACTCGTCGCCGTCCCGGACGGCCGTGCTGCGCAGACCCGCGAGATCCGAGCCCGCCGCCGGCTCCGAGAAGAGCTGGCACCAGATCTCCTCGCCGGACAGCAGCTTCGGGATCCAGCGCTGCCTCTGCTCTTCGGTGCCGTGGGCGAGGATCGTCGGTCCGCACATGCCGATGCCGATCGAGAAGATGTCGGCGGGCATCCTGAACTTCGACTGCTCCTCGTTCCAGATCACGTTCTGCATGGGCGTCGCGCCGCGCCCGCCATATTGCTCCGGCCAGGTGATGCAGGCCCAGCCCGCGTCCGCCTTCTTCTTCTGCCAGGCCTGGGCCGCCTTCACCTCCTCGGGCGTCGTGCGTTCCGAGCTCGGACGGGGGCTCTCGCCGGGGGCGAGGGGCTCGGCATTGGCCTCGAGCCAGCTGCGCGCCTCGGCGCGAAAGGCGGCCTCTTCGGGGGTGTCGTTGAAATCCATCGGGTTCTCCTCGAGGCTCCGCAGGCGCGGAGCTCAGGCCGCCTGCTCGGCCGCGAGACGGTCGATCAGCAGGCTCTTCCAGTATTTCGGGGTACCGAGCGCGGCAGAGAGCAGCTTGGCCCGGCGATAGAAGAGATGGCAGTCGTACTCCCAGGTGTAGCCGACGCCGCCATGGAGCTCGATCATCTCGACCGTCGTGTGCTCGAAGGCCTGGGAGGCCGAGATGCGCGCCAGACAGGCGGCCACGGCCAGCTCCGGATCCTCGTTCTCGAGTGCCCAGGCCGCATAGTAGGCGTTCGAGCGCGCGAGCTCGATCTCGCACCAGAGATCGGCCATGCGATGCTTGATGGCCTGGAAGGCGGCGATCGGCTTGCCGAAGGCATAGCGACCGAGGATGAACTCGCGGGTGATCTCGAAGGCCCGCTCGGCGGCCCCTACCTGCTCGAAGGCCATCAGGACCGCGGCGCGATCGAGCAGCGCCGCCGCCGACGACGCGTCCGTCCGGGCGAGCTTCTCCGCGGCTGCACCGTCGAAGTACAGACGCGCCTGGGGTCGGCTCGGATCGAAGGACTCGAGCGCCTCCCGACGGACGCCGGTCCCCTCGAGATCCACTGCGTAGAGCCCGATCTCTCCGTTCTCGCGGGCCGCCACCACGGCGAGATGCGCGCTCTGGCCGTCGAGGACGGGCGACTTCATGCCCGTGAGCGCTCCCTCGCGAACCTCCGCCTCGACCCCTTCGGCCGCGTTCTGGCCGGTCTTCTCGGCGAAGGCGAAGGTGCCGATCGCGTCGCCGCGGGCGAGACGGGGCAGCCAGGCCTGCTGCTGCGTCTCGGAGCCGAAGCGGAGCAGGGCCTCGGTCGCCACGTAGACGCTCGGTCCGAAGGGAATCGGCGCCAGCGCGCGCCCGACCTCGTAGGCGATCATCGCGAGCTCGAGATGGCCGAACCCGGCCCCGCCATGCTCCTCGGGGATCACCGCTCCCTGCCATCCCATCTCGGCCGCCCCCTTCCAGAGGCTCGCCGCATGGGGCTGATCGCTCTCGAGCACCTCGCGGCAGGTGGCGAGCGGCGCGTGGACTGCGAGATAGTCGCGCGCCGTCTGCTGCAGGAGCTTCTGATCTTCGGAGAAATCGAAATTCATCTTCTGGGGGTCTCCCTGCGGCAACGCGTCGGAAGCTCGCAGACCGGGATCCGGACGGGAATGCGCACGAGGCAGCGGCAGGACTCCCTGCTCGGTGTCGAGCGGGATGTGAGCTGCCACCGGCTCGATGAGCATCGCGGAATTGATCCCGGTGTCAACTTCACCTCACGGGTCCCGGGCTAAACTTCGGCCGGCCTTCCGCCGCTGCAGGCGGGAGGCCGGACCGCGATCGATTCCGGGATCGCGGATGAACGGGAGATCGGACGGATGCGCGAGACGGGCTGCCGCGGCGGAGGAGAGACCGATGGCGTGGACGACGGTCGCCGCCCCGTTCGGCGACGGGCGGGATGCAGGCGCTCCCCGCGCTCCCCGCGCTCCCCGCGCGTCCGGGAGAGGAGGCGCCGGGAGCTCGGCCACGCCGTCGCGCTGCTGCTCCTGGGCGGACTCGTCGGCGGACTCGGCTCGCCGGTCGTGGCCACGGCCCAGACCCTCGATGCCGCGCAGGCGGAGTCCCTGGTCCGCGCGCGCTGGTTCGAGGGGCTCCCGGAGGAGGAGGCATTGCGGATCGGACCGGAGGGCGCGAGGCGGCTGATCGAGATGCTCGCGGACCCCGCGGAGAGCCGAAGCCACGCCAATATCCTGCTGGCGCTGGGACTCTGCGGCCAGCCCGGCGCCTTCGCGGCGATCGCCGGGTGGGCCGACCGTCCTCGAGAAGGCGAGATCGATCGCGATCGGTTCCGGGCCTGGCAGGCTCTGCCCTTCGCCCTCGGCCATCTCGCGCGCCACGACCCGCGGGCGCTCGCCCGACTCGAGGACCGTCTGCGAGCGGGACGAGCGCCGACCTGGCATTTCCGTCATCACCGGGGCGCCCGCCTGATCCGCGAGTCGCGGCGGGCGGCGGCGACCTCGCTCGCGCTGACCGGCCTCTCCGAGGCGCTGGGCATCCTCGATCGGGCGGGCCGGAACGTCTCGGATCCGGACCTCGAGGCCCATCTCCAGTCGGTGCGGGCGCTGCATGCCCGTCGGGCGCTGGAGCGGGGATCCGACCGTCGATCGGATCCGGCACGATGAGCGGCGGCACGAGAGCCCTGCGCGCTGGATTCCTGGGGCTCTTCCTCGGGTTGCTGCTCTCCTCCCAGCCGGCCGCCTCGGCTCCCCAGGTCGATCTGCATGCCCTCACGTGGCATGTCCATGTCGACCTCGTCGATCCCGCGGCCGGCCGCGGGATCGACTTCTGGCAGGCCGTGATCGACTCCGCGATCGCGAGCGCCAACGGTCTCGTCGAAGGCGGGCAGGGCCCCTTCGATACGCCCTGCTGCACGCGGCTCGCCCGCTCGGCCGAGGTCGTCGCGTTCGGGTCGCCGGGCGACGGACTCGACGTACTCGACTCCGGGGCAGAGCAGACGCTGCTGAACAACTCCGGGGCGCCGGGCTCGAACGCCTACCTGATCGACAGCATCACCCATTGCGGGGGGCCGGCGCCGGGCTCGATCGGCTGCGCCGAGCTGCCCGGCTGCTCGGGCAACGGCAACGACGACCCGAACCTCTGGATGGCCGTCACCGTCGATGCCTTCGACGACGGCACGCTGGCCTCCGTGATCGCCCACGAGCGGGGCCACAACGCGTGTCTCGTCCACGTGGCTGCGGCCGCGTGTCAGATCATGCAGGCGAGCGTGTTCACGCCGGGGAATGGGGGCTGTCTGGCGGCCTCGGAGTGCGCGAGCTACCGCGCGGGTCGCACCGTCACGGTCAGCGGCCTCGAGTGCGGCTGCCTCGACGATCTCGGGGGCAGCGTGCCCGACGGCGGGATCTGTGCGGAGGCGGTCGGTGGCGTCTGCTCCGGCGGGCTCTGCGGGTCCAGCTCCGGAGACGCCGGCGTCCGGCTGATCGCCGCGGCGGATCCGGGGTCGGCCCTGGGCGGCCCTCCGGACGATGCGCTCTCCGTCTCGGCCTTGAAGGGAGACTGGCGGGTCCTCGGCGCCTTTGCCGCGACCGGCGAGGACATTCGGGGACTCGCCTTCGCCCGGGACTCGGGCGTGCTCTACGGCGTCGTGCCGGGATTGGGGGACGACGCGATCGTGACCCTCGACCCCGAGACGGGGGCGATCCTCCAGATCGTCGGCACGATCGCGAACGGGACCGACGAGATCATCTCGATGGCCTATGACCCTGGAGCGACGTCCGCGCCCAGCGACGATCGGCTGATCGTGCTCGAGGCGAGCAGCAGCGACGGGGAGCTGCGCTGGATCGACCCGGCCTCGCCCTCCCAGGCGAGCCTGCTCGGGACGCTTCCCTTCAGTCCGGCCAGCGAGTTCCGGGGACTGGCCTACGACAGCCTCAATGGGTGGCTCTACTCGGCGACTGCCTTCGACTTCGCGCTCTTCCGGACCGATCTCTCGAGCTGTCCGCCCTCGCCCTGCAACACGCAGCAGCTCTCCACGCCCGGCCTCTCCCGATCGGATCCGAGCCTCGCCTTCTCTCCCGAGACGGGCAGGCTCTACCTGCTGGGCACGGCCTTCGGCGGAGCGCGGACGTTCTACGACGTGATCGATCCCGCCACGGGGGCGAGCCTCGAGACCGTCAGCCTCGACGTCTTCGCTCCCGCCGGGCTGGCTGCCGTGCCGGAGCCGGGCGTGGCCGTCGGACTCGGGCTGGGCAGTGCGGCTCTGAGCCTGCTCGGCCGCAGGAGGCGCCCGCCTCCGACCGGGTGAGCGATCGACGAGCCGGCGCTCCGACTGCGACCCTGCTCGAGTCCTCCGCTCGGCGGGTCCGCGCTCAGCCGCTCGGTCCCGGTCGGGCTCGCCCCTCGGTCGTTCGCTCGGGTCCCGAAGCGCCGCCGGGCGGCTCCGGTCTCTCGAGCGCGGCGCGCTCGCGTCCCCGGAGCGGGGAGGGGGCGATCCGGTCGAGCCACGTCAGCGAGCAGAGAAGGACCCAGATCATGCCGAGCAGCACGGCCGCCGCCGCTGCGTTCCAGGCCAGGCGTTCGATCCAGAGGGCCTGACGCCTCTGGATCTCGATCTTCCGTTCCGTTCGTGCGTTCTCTTCCATCTCGATTCCTGACTGGCTCTCTTCCCCGACGCGACCCGCCGCGCTGCGAGCGGCGCTCCATGCCGGTCGCCGAGGACTCGTGCCCCGAGCCGGGCCGCCGAGGGCTCCCGCTCCCGAAACGCCGAGAGCCCCTCCGGCCTTGGGGCGGGAGGGGCTCTCTCGGGCTTCCGGCTCCGATTCTCGGAGCGCTTCGAGCTCTTCCGGCTACTGCCTTCGGACCTCCTGGATGCTCTTCGCCTTCCCCTCCGTCGCCCCGTCCAGCGTCGTGGCGCGCTTCGCGACGTCATGGCGAAGCGAGGCGCACGCCCACGGCTGGACCGAGGCGCGGCGCATCGTCCGCAGGACGGCGATCGGCAGGACTCTGGAGGATCGGGAGACGGAGACGAACACGGCGACGAAGCTCCTCGACAGCGTGAGCGCAGGTGTACCGGTCGTCGGGCGAGCTGTCAAAGGGAGTCCGGTTCCGGGCCCGAGTCCGGGCCCGAAGCAGCCTCTCCTTTCCCGCCGGCCCCGCCTCCGGGCTCGCTTCCCTCGCTGCTCGTCTCGGGGCTGCCCGCGGTGTGGGCGTCGACGAAGGGCGGCTGGATCGGGATCTCGGTGATGGCGATGCGGCCGCCCATGCAGACGTCGATGTCGTGGTCGGGGCGGCGGGGCCGGTTGTGGAAATCGCTCACCCAGTGGAGCTCGCCGTCGCGATGGTCGTACTCGAAGGCGTGGGGGCTGGGATCCAGCGGGCAGAAGACGATCTCGTGATCCGCGGACTCGTCGGCCGGATGGGGCAGGTTCACGTTCCAGAACGTGCCGGGTCGAGGCGGCCGTTCGAAGAGCCGCTCGAGCACGCGCCGCACACGCCGGGCAGTCGTCGACCAGTCGGGCTTGCGATGGCGGCCGACGTACTGCGAGACGGCGATGGCGGGGAAGCCGAGGATGGCGGCCTCGCGCGCGGCCGCGGCGGTCCCGGAGACGTAGGTGTCGACGCCGAGATTCGCGCCGTGGTTGATGCCGGAGACGAGCCAGAGGGCCTCCCGCGAGACGCCGCGGGCGCCGAGCTCGGCCAGCTCGTCGAGAGCGAACGCCGCCTGGCGACCGAGGGCCACCCGCGCGCAGTCGGCGGGCGTCCCGGCGAGGCCGAAGCGGCCGGGACCGACCCGCTCCAGGCGCATCGGCGTCTTCGTCGTCACGGCGTGTCCGACGCCGCTCTGGGGTCCGCTCGGCGCGACGATCAGGCAATCGCGCCGCTCGCGCAGTACGCTGTGGAGCGTGGCGAGTCCCTCGGCGTGGACTCCATCGTCGTTGGAGAGGATCAAGGTCATCGGATTCCAATCGTTCGCCCCGCCCCCGTCGGGCTGCGGATCGACTGCCAGGGGGCTGCGGACCGACTGCATCTCGCGCTCGCGCGACCCGGAAAAACGGAGCTCGCTGATGGGAAAACACTTCTCCCAATCAGCCAGCGGACGATAGCTTGAGGGGTCGAGGAGACGAGGCAAGTGGTGAGTGAAGTGGAGAGGACGCCCCCGATGATTTCGACCGAGCAGATGATCGCGCTGCATGGCTTCCTGGCCGAGGCGGCGGCGGAGGGGGAGTCGGAGCTCTCGGAGATCAGCGGCTGCGAGACCGAGGTCGAGGTGCGCGAGATCCGCTGCACGCCGCTGGGCCGCTTCGGGGAGGAGGGCTTGCGCCTCTCGGAGGACCTCGTCGCCGGCGTGATGGGCCGGATGGAGGGCGCCCTGCCCGGATCTCTGGCCGGAGTGCTCGAGCCCGAGGAGGCCCTGCGCTGGGCCCGGATCGGGGGCGGCGACGATCCCCTCGAGACCTTCGTGCGGTTGGGGCGGACGCTGCTCGCCGGCATCGCGGCCGCGCTCGGCGAGATCCTCGGCTCGCCCGCCCCGCTCCACTCTCCGCGTCTCGTCGAGCAGCCCGAGCTGACGATGCTCTTCCGGACCCACGCTCCGCCCGAGACGTGGGTCCTCTCGGCCCGCCTCGGGATCCGGTCAGGCGACGTGACGCTGCCTGCGCAGACCCACCTCCTGATCGAGCCCAAGAATTTCGCGCGGCTGCTGTCGGCGCTGTCCACGGCCGGCCGCTGATCGGCGCATGGCGCTACCCTGAGCGGCATGGCGATTCTCCTCATCCGACACGGCGAGACCGAGGGCAACCGAACCCGCGTCATCCAACGTCCCGACATCCCGCTCTCCGAGCGAGGTCTCGACCAGGCCGGGCGTCTCGCCGAGCGGCTGCGGACGAGCCCGATCGACGAGATCTGGTCGAGTCCGCTGGCTCGCGCCCGCATGACGGCCGACGCCCTCTCCCGCGCGACCGGCGTCGCCGTCCGCGAGCAGGGCGAGCTCGAGGAGCGCAACCTCGGAGACCTGCGCGGCACGGCCTACGTCGACCTCGACTTCGATCCCTTCGAGCCCGACTACGTGCCACCGGGCGGCGAGAGCTGGACCGTCTTCTACGGCCGCGTCGACCGCGTCTGGGAGCAGGTCGAGCGCCGTTGGTTCGATCATTTCGCCCGCCGAGCGCCGGATCGGCACCTGGCGGTCGTGAGCCACGGGCTCTTCCTGCGCTCGCTGATCGAGCGCCGACTGCTCGGGCCCGAGGAGCGCGCGGCTCACGAGGCGCGCCATGGCGACTTCAGGCTCGGCAACACGGCGCTCACGATCGTCGCGCCGCAGGGCTCCGAGCCGGGTCGGTCGCCCCATCGGCTCGAGCTGCTGGCCTGCACCGCGCATCTCGACGAGGCGCCGCTCGGAGACGTGGGGACCTTGCGCATCGCCTGATCCGCGCCGGCCGGGCGGGCCCGGCAGTCGCGTCGCCGAGAGCCGCTCGCGACTCCGCCGAGGACCGCGGCGCCGTCCTGCGAAGACGTCATGGAGACCCACGGAGACCCAGGGAGAGGCCGATCCGATGCATACCCGGAATCCCGACCAGTGGACCCACAGCCACGACTTCCTTCCCGGCAGCCACCATCGCAACGAGCGCCGGACGCGGATCGTGATCGCGCTCACGGCCGTCATGATGGTCATCGAGATCGCAGCGGGCATCCAATTCCACTCGATGGCGCTGCTGGCCGACGGCTGGCACATGGCGAGCCACGCCTCCGCCCTCTCGATCACGGCCTTCGCCTATTGGTTCGCTCGGCGGCATCGGGGCGACGAGCGCTACACGTTCGGCACCTGGAAGGTGGGTGTGCTCGGGGGGTTCGCGAGTGCGGTGGTGCTGGCCGTGATCGCCGTCCTGGTGGCCGTCGAGTCCTCGAGCCGATTCTTCGAGCCGCTCCAGATCGGATTCGACGAGGCGATCTCGGTGGCCGTCGTCGGACTGCTCGTGAACCTCGCCTCCGCGTGGCTGCTCCGGGAGGAGCACGATCACGGCCCGATGGGGTCGACCGGCACCCATCACCATGACCACAACCTGCGCGCCGCCTATCTGCACGTGCTCGCCGATGCCCTCACCTCCCTGACGGCGATCGTGGCGTTGACCACCGGCAAGCTATTGGGCTGGATCTGGATGGATCCCCTGATGGGCCTCGTCGGCTCGGCAGTGATCGCTCGCTGGTCCTTCGGGCTGCTCCGGGAGACCTCCGCGGTCCTGCTCGACGGCGCCGTGCCGGAGACCGTGCGGGATCGGCTGCGGTCGGCGCTCGAGGAGGACAAGACCGATTTCGTCTCCGATCTCCATCTCTGGCTGGTGGGTCCCGGACGGATCGCGGCGATCGCCACCCTCGTCAGCGACGACCCGCAGCCGCCCGAGCATTACCGCAAGCGGATGAGCTCGGCCGTCGAGCTGGCTCACGTGACGGTGGAGGTCGAGCGCTGCGGGGACCCGAGCGAGGGTCCGGGAGAGGCTCCGAGAGCGTCGGGCTAGGCCCTCGACGCCGAGGCGAGCGCCCACCAGGCGATCACCGGCGAGAGTACGCCGGCGAAGAGCCCCGCCCAGATCGCCTTGAAGCCGACGAACGAGTGGAGCGCGATCGGCTGAGCGCGGGCGAGCTCGAGGGCGGCCACCACCGGTGCGGCGGCGAAGACGATGCCGACCAGCCCCAGGAAGAGGCCTCGCGCGAGGATGGAACGTCGGTGCCAGCCCCGTGACGCCACTTGATGCGACTCGAGGGGCGGGAGCTTGCCGCTTCGGACCTGGCCGCCGATCAGGCGGGAGACGATGAGGCAGGTGAAAAAGGGAAGCAGGAAGCCGGTCGCCAGCAGGTCGACGCCGACCGATGCCTCGCCCCAGAGCGGGATCTCGGAATGGGAGTGCAGGATCGCCCAGGCGATCGCGCCGTTGATCAGCACGTTGAAGATCGCCGGGACGAGACTCTGCTCGACGCGCAGGAAGCGGCGATGACGATCGGAGAGCTCCATGGGCGCGGATCCTCGCGGGGCGCAGTGTCTGCTGCGGAAGATGGGGAGGGGATCGACCGCCTCGATGCTTGCGACTCTATCAGATCGGAAGGTCCTCCCGGTGTACCTTCCTCATTCGGGCGGCTTCGACGGCGAGCTCCCGGGACAGGATCAGCCCGCGCGGTCGCGCGCGGATCGAAGACTTCAGGGAGAAGACGCCCATGTCCGAACGCGACGATCGCAGCGAGATCATCGCCTTGCTCGACCGCTACGCCGAATGCCTCGATCGACGCGACTGGGCCGGGCTCGACCGGGTCTTCGCAGAGGACGTCGAGTTCGACTTCGGCGAGTGGCGGGCCACCCGACGCGAGCAGGCCGTGGCCGCCATGCGCAGCTATCTCGACGGCTGTGGACCGACGCAGCACCTGCTCGGCAACTACCGGATCGAGCTCGATGGGGATCGGGCCTCGAGCCGGGTCTATGTCCGGGCCTTTCATGTCGGGATCGGGCAGGCGGCCGGCCAGACCTACGAGATGGGCGGCGAGTATCGGGACCGGCTCGAGCGTCGTGACGGGCGCTGGCTGTCGGTGGCCCGCGTCGGAGAGCCGTTCTGGGAGGTCGGGTCCCGCGACGTGCTCGGTCCTGCGCGCTGAGGCGTGGCCGGGCCGCGCGTGGTATCCACTGCGGATGCGCGAGACGAGGGACGAAGGCGAGGGCCGCGAGCCGATCGGGCTCGCTGCCGAGGTCGAGGCCGCTCGCGAACGGATGGCCGAGATCTACGGGCATTCGGAGTTTCGCCCCGGTCAGGCCGAGGCCGTGGGCGCCGTGCTCTGCGGCAGGGATGCGATCGTGCTCCTGCCGACCGGATCCGGGAAATCCCTCTGCTACCAGCTGCCCGCGATCGAGGCCGCTCGGCGTCGGGCCGGCACCACGATCGTGGTCTCTCCGCTGATCGCTCTGATGCAGGACCAGGTCGGCGCCCTCGTCGGACGGGGCCTCGCCGCCGCCGCGCTCCACTCCCACCAGGGGAAGGAGGAGCAGGACGAGGTCGTCGCGCGACTCCTCCGTGGCGAGCTCACGCTGCTTCATGTCTCCCCGGAACGCGTGGCCCGTGCGGACTTCAGACGGGTCCTCGAGCGCGTGCGGATCGCGCTCTTCGCGATCGACGAGGCCCATTGCGTCAGCCAGTGGGGGCACGATTTCCGTCCGGACTACCTCCGACTCTCCGAGCTGCGGGAGCATGCCCGGGCTCCGATGATGGCGCTGACGGCGACCGCCACGCCCAGGGTCCTGGGCGAGATCGCGTCCCAGCTCGGGCTGCGGGATCCCTCGATCGTGCGAGCCGGCTTCGATCGTCCGAACCTGCGTTTCGAGGTCCGCGCCCTGCGCACGGAGGCGGCCCGTCTCGGCGCACTCGAGCAGGCACTCGAAGCGGACTCGTTGCGGAGTCGCCGCGGGGCCGGGCGGGCGATCGTCTACTGCAGCACGCGAAAGACGACCGAGCGGGTGGCGAAGGCCTTGCGGGGGGCGGGCGTCGCGGTGGGACACTATCACGCGGGTCGGACCAGACTGGCCCGCGAGCGCGCGCAGCAGGCCTTCGAGGTCGGACGCACGCGGGTTCTCGTCGCGACGAATGCGTTCGGGATGGGGATCGATCTCCCGGACGTTCGGCTGATCGTCCATTTCCAGACGCCGGGCAGTCTGGAGGCCTACTACCAGGAGGCGGGTCGGGCGGGACGCGACGGCGAGCCCGCCCGCTGTCTCCTCTTCTTCGGAGAGGGAGATCTCGCCACCCAGCGCCGGCTGGCCGAGCGGAGCGCCTCCAGCGCCGCTCTCGATCGGCGCCGGCAGGAGGCCCTCGCGGAGATGGAGCGCTATGCGAGGGCGACGGATTGTCGGCATCGAAGGCTCGTCTCGCATTTCACGGGTCGGGCCGACGAGCCCGAATGCGGTCGCTGCGACGCATGCCGCGACGAGATCGTAGACGGAGTCGACGAGGAGGGGCACCCCGCGCACGACCGTCGAAGGCCGATCCGGAGCCTGCCGGCGCAGTCTCTCGAGGCGATCGTCTCCGCCGTCGGCCGCCTGACGCGTCCGGTCGATCGGCTCGGGCTGGCCCGGGCGCTCCGGGGCGGCAGGGCGAAGGCGTTGGCGCGCGGCGGTCTGCTCGGCCTGCCGGAATACGGTGCGCTCGCCGACCACGACGAGCACTCGATCATCGCGGCGATCGACGGCCTGCTCGCGGCGGGACGCCTGGAGCGGGTCGGACGGCGGACTCGGCGCGTCTGGATTCCCGGCAAGCCCGTGCGCTCGAAGGCCGCTCGTCGGCCCGGAGCCCGCGACGACGGGACGGAGCTCGGGGAGGAGGGCGCAGGCCCCGCGCGGTCGCGGCCGGGAGGCTCGGCCCGTCGCGCGGACGGCGAGATCGCCCGAGCGCTGGAGAGCTATCGAAGGCGGACGGCCCGCTCTCTCCAATGGAAGCCCTATCGGGTGCTTCCGCTCTCGACGATGCGGGCGATCGAGCGGGCGGAGCCCGAGACCCTCGAGGCGCTCGCACGCGTCTCGGGAGTCGGGCCGATGAAGCTCGAGCGCTTCGGCGAGGACATCCTGGAGCTGGTTCGTCGCCATCGGGGCCGCGATCCGGATTGATCCACCCGCTCGAATCGGACGGTCCGGTGGGTCGACCGGCTCGGTCAGGCAGATCGTCGGACGACGGGGCCCGCGCGGAGATCCAGCGCGCGGGCCGCCTCAGGGCTCGAGCTCGACCTCGACGAGCACCACGTGATCCGCGGCCTGCTCGATCCCCGACTCGAGCGGGCGTCGCTCGCGATCGAGAGGGATGCCGTAGATCCGAGCATCCCGAGGCAGGGCCGTGAGGAACGCGCGGACGCCTTCACGGAAGCGCTCGTCGTCGGCGAGGCGGACCCGGGCGATCCCCGGCAGACGCTCACGCGCGATCTCGAGCTCGACGGGCGTCGGGCCGTCGAGCAGGTTCATCCACCAGCGCGTGTTCCGGCTGCTGAGCAGCCGAACGAGCGGGCTCTCGCCGGGGACACGGGCATGGCTGAGCGGGATCTCGAACTCACGTCCGCTCCGCCGTCCGCGAAGGTGCAGGATGCAGAGGGAGTCGCTCGCGACTCCATGCATCGGAGATCGAAGCAGCGCCCGCACCGGCAGGTTCATCGCACCGTAGAGCAGGGATCGAAGACGCATCGGGTCACTCTCTCGACGTGGACGAAGTGCGCAGGTCGGCTCGCGTGAGGACGGTGGAGCGAGACGGCATGGACGCGACGGTGTGGGCGACGGTGTGGGCGACGTGCCGGCTGCTCCCGGTCAGGCGCCGTGACGCGTGAAGAGCATGAAGGTCACGTTCTCCTCGCAGTCGGCGTCGTCCCGCCAGTCCGTGACCGGAAGGAACTCCTCCTCCTCCGAATGATAGTAGTAGGCCCGGAGGCCGAGAAGGTTCGCGAAGGCGACGAGCGTCCCGTGGGCCCAGGACGTCCATTCGGAGTATCGGAAGATCGTCCGTCGCTGGCTTCCCTTCCGGGCCTCCAGTCGGAACGAGAGCTTGTGGGTCAGCGGGTTGGGGTCGCCTCCCTTGTCGCCGACCAGCTCGACGTCGAAGCCGGCATCCTCCATCTCCTGCCGGGTCAGCTCGTCGGTGTCGCCCATCTCCGAGACGAGACAGATCTGGGGCGTCTCGAGCATCAGGTAGTCGACATGGCGGGTCGCGACGTCCATCAGCTGCATCAGCGGCTTGGCCTCGAAATAGTGATGGCTCTGTTTGCCGATGTAGGCGAGCGACTCGCCCGTCTGGTTGGCGGCGACCTTCTCCCAGCTCTCGGGGGCGAGCACGTCCGCCACGAGGTACTCCTTCTTCGTCTGCGGGAGCCATCGCTGGGAGAGGACGCGCCGTTGGGCCTCTTCGTCGAGGTCGATCATCAGGTACTGGAAATCCGGGTAACGGAAATGACCGGCATGACAGAACTCGGCCGTCCCGGCCATCGGCTCCACGATGGTCCGTACGTCCCGACAGAGCCGGGTCGTCACGAAGTCGGCGACGCCGAAGTCGAAGGTTCCCAGCACGGACGAATAGACGGCGTAGGGATCGAGCGCATCGAGTCCGCCTCTCTGGTAGGCGCGGATGTAGTCGTAGTCCTCGACGAAGGGCGAGTCGTAGTTCTTCATCCAGCCGAAGTCGCTGAAGTCGTGGAAGCCCGAGCGGGCGATCGACTGCCAGAGCTCGAGTCTCTGTCTGCGTCCCGAAGGCTCCGGACAGGCGTTCCGGAAGCCCCTGAGCACCGACCCGTGGATTCTCTGCAGGAAGGCCCGGCGCACCGGCTCCTTCATCTTGTCCAGACGGCACCGTGCCTGGAGCCGGATCCAGTCGGGCTTCTCGAGGCTGCCGGACTCGATGCGGCCGAGGAGCTTCTCGAGGCTCTCGACGCTGTTGGCCACACGAAGGACTTCCCGTTTCGACATGGGGCAGGGGCTCCGATTTCAGCTCCGAGAGCGTGAGGGGAATCGATCGGCGGGGAGAGGGCCGGGATCGGTGGGGTCGCTTCCGGGGGCGGACCGCGTCGAGCCCGACTCCGATTGCTCGAGGAAGCGGCTGAGGGAGCGGTGGACCTGCCGGGATCGTTCGCCCCGCCAGCCCTTGATGGCGATCAGCACGAAATAGGCCTGGGTCCGGAGCTCGTCGCGGCCCCCGTTCTTGATTGCCTCGAGGGCTCTCTCCGCCGCCGAGACCACCGCCCCGTTCGGGCAGGAGCGAGTGACCTGCGTGATCGCCTCGATCACGCCGAGGTCTCGCGCGTAGTCGTTCGCGTAGTCGTTCGCGTAGTCGTTCGCGTGGTCGTTCGCGTGGTCGTTCGCGCGGTCTTCGACCGACTCGTCCCCCATTCGGGGCAGGATATCGCATCCGCGCCGAGCAGAGGAATCGAGGCGCTCGTTTTCTTCCGGGCGGGCGGGAACGCGCGCACGAAGACCGAATCGCTCCGCGAGACGCCCCGAGGCGACAGCGGGGAGGGCGGTCGCCTCGGGGAACGGAACCTCGGGACGGTGAAGCTCGGGACAGGGCAGGAAGCTCGGGACAGGGTAGAGAGTGCGACCGTGGAGGTCGCACGGGCTCCTCAGTAGCCCAGGTTGGAGGCCAGCCAGCGCTCCGCATCCTCGACCGTGATGTCGAGCCGGTCCGCGTAGTCCTCGATCTGGTCGCGACCCAGCCGGCCGATCGTGAAGTAGCGCGCGTCGGGGTGACCGAAATAGAGCCCCGAGACGCTGGCCGCCGGCATCATCGAGCAGGTCTCGGTGAGCTCCATCCCGATGTCGGGCGCGTCGAGCAGCTCGAAGAGCGTTCGCTTCGGCAGATGGTCCGGGCAGGCCGGATAGCCGAACGCCGGGCGGATGCCGCGGTACTTCTCGGCGATGAGCTCCACGTTCGACAACGACTCGTCGGCGCCATAGCCCCAATCCGCTCGGGCGCGCGCGATCATGGTGAAGGCCCTGGCCAGATCGGAAGAGCACACGTCTGAACTCCAGTCACTCCGGAGAATCTCGT
>CAYXLY010000011.1:0-10270 GCA_964466005.1 uncultured Spirochaetaceae bacterium
CGCCACGGCCTCGAGCCGGTCCTTGCGACGGGCGACGAGGACCAGATCGAATCCGCGAGCGGCCAGCTGGCGTGCGAACTCGAGGCCGAGTCCTGCCGAAGCTCCGGTGATCAGCGCGTGTCGGGGCATGATGAATTCCTCTCGAAGAGCGGCCGGCCCTGGATGGGCCCTCGTTCGTAGAGAGCCGTCGGACGAAGCCCCGACATGCTCGCCGCGCGCTCCGTGCCCCGATGAAAGACGGGGAGGCCGCCCCCCCAGCATACTCGAACGGCGAGCGCGTTGCTCCGCCCGGGGCATCCGGTAGGATTCTTCGAGAGGGCCGCGGACGTCGCCGTACGGCCTCGAAGCCCCCGGTCCCCGACGAGCGCTCTCGATGCGGGCGTTCTCCGAGAAACGAAGGACGAATCCATGAGCTACGAGAGAGATCCCGAAGAGGGCTCGAACCCAGCCTCGGACACCGATCTGCGATCGAGCTGGCCCGTCTCCGAAGCCGACTACACGGTCCTGCTCGTCGACACGCCCGCGCCGCACGTCCGACGGATCACCCTGAATCGCCCCGAGAAACGGAACGCCCTCAATCACGATCTGCGAGCCCAGGTCCTTCACGCGCTGCGCGCTGCGGACGCGGACCCGGAGGTGCGGGTCATGATCGTGAGGGGGGCCGGCTCCTGCTTCTCGGCCGGCTACGACCTGGGCGGCGGGAACGAAGGGGTCGAGTATCCCTACTTCACGCCCGGTGGAGAGGGTCAGTATCCGCGTCACGTGACCGAGGGCTGGATGAGCATCTGGGAGCTCTCCAAGCCGGTGATCGCCCAGGTCCACGGCTTCTGCCTGGCGGGTGGAAGCGAGCTCGCCACGGGCTGCGATGTCGTCTACATGGCCGAGGATGCACAGATGGGATATCCCGCCGTGCGTTTCGGCGTTCCAGACATGCAGTTCCATGCCTGGCTCGTCGGGATGCGGCGGGGGATGGAGATGATGCTCACGGGGGACTCGATCGACGGGATCGAGGCCGCGCAGCGGGGCTGGGCCACACGAGCCTATCCGGCCGACGAGCTCGAGGAGAAGACGCTGGAGCAGGCGAATCGGATCGCGGCGCTTCCTCCGGACATCGTCCAGCTCAACAAGCGAGCCGTCCACCGCCAGATGGAGGTCATGGGTCTCCGCACCGGGATCCGTCAGGGAACGGAGCTCTGCGCCCTCGCGATCCACCAGAAGAGCTTCGAGGAGTTCATCGCGCAGACGGGCTCGGGGGCGGGCAAGCTCACCCGCGCGCTGCAGGAGCGGGACGAGCGCTTTGGCGACTACCGGACGTCGAAGAAGGGCTGAAGACGACGTCGGGCCCCGGAACGAGAGAGCGAGGAGACGCAGGTCCATGAACGCCGAAGACATCCGACTGCTGGACGCCGAGTTCTATGCGGGCGACCCCCACCCGACCTACGCGTGGCTGAGAGAGCACTCTCCCGTCCATTGGGACGCGAAGCACGAGATCTGGGGCATCTCGCGCTACGACGACATCGTGGCGATCGAGAAGAATCCGGCTCGCTACAGCTCGCTCCCGGGCTCGCGTCCGAAGACGCCGCCCGACACGTCGATGATCAACACCGACGATCCCCATCACAACCAGCGTCGGCGACTGATCTCGCCGCGTTTCACGCCTCGAGCCGTTCGCCGCCACGAGGCCTCGGTGAGGCGCCATGCGACCGAGCTGATCGACGCGATCGGCGACAAGGGCGAGTGCGACGTGGTGCAGGATCTGGCAGCTCCCCTGCCGGCCAGGATCATCAACGAGTGGCTCGGGTTCCCGCCGGAGATGTGGAAGAAGTGCAAATGGTGGTCCGAGATCACCATGGCCGCCGGCGGCCGGCATCAGCCGGATGGCTCCATCGCCTTCGGAGAGGTGCCGGAGGCGATCGAGGCGGTCGCCGAGTTCTCCCAGGAGGTCCTCGCGCTGGCGGCCCTGCGACGCGAGGATCCGCGGGACGACCTCGTCTCGATCTGGGCCAACGCGGAGCACGAGGGCCGTAAGCTCTCGGATGCCGACATCGTCGCGGAGTCGCTCCTGGTGCTCGATGGCGGCGCCGAGACGACCCGCTCCGTGATCGGCACCACGGTCATCGACCTCATCGATCATCCGGAGGCGCGCGACCAGCTCGTCGCGGACCCGAGCCCCGCGAAGATGGCCGTCGCCGTCGAGGAGTTCATTCGCTGGGTCTCCCCGGTGCTGAACATGCGCCGGACGGTGATGGAGACCCACGAGCTTCGAGGCCAGACGCTTCGCGAAGGTGACGAGCTGCTCCTGATGTACCCTTCGGCGAATCGCGATTCGGCTCATTTCGACGATCCGGACCGCTACGACGTGACGCGCCGAAGGAATCCACATCTCGCCTTCGGCTTCGGAACGCATTTCTGTCTCGGGGCGAGCGTGGCCCGGATGGAGCTTCGGATCCTCTTCGAAGAGCTGATGAAGCGCATTCCGGACATGCGCCTCGCACCGGGACCCCGGCCCGAGTTCGTGCCGAGCTGCTTTGCCCGGGGCCCGCGAGAGGTTCGGGTCGAGTTCACGCCGACGCGCTGATCCGGTCGAACGTTCGCTCAGCCCTTCCGGTCGGCGAAGGCCGAAAGCAGCGCGTCGAGGACGCGGGTCGTCGTCCGCGCGGCCCGCTCGTCGATTCCGCCGAGCAGCGGACTCTGCGCGCGCAGCAGCTCCCGGAACGCCGTCTCCGCCAGACGCTCGCCGCGCCTCGAGAGCACGATGTCCACCCGGCGTCCGTCGTCAGGGGCAGGCTCCCGACGAACGAGGGCCTCGCTCTCGAGCTTGTCGAGGATGCGGGTCATGCCGGCCGACGTCTGGCCGACCAGGCTGCGGAGCTCGGTCGGCGAGCGCCGAGGGGCGGGTCGGGTCGTCCGCAGGATGCCGAGCGTCGTGAGCTCGGCGTAGTTGATGCCGAAAGGGGTCAGGATCTCGCGCTGGAGGGCGGACCAATGACGCGAGACCGCATCGATGCGCCCGAAGAGCTCGATGCCCCGGGCATCGAGATCCCCGAGCAGCTCGTTCCAGATCCGGGCGATCTCGGCGAGATGGGCACCGAGCTCGCCGGGTCGATCGAAGCGCCCCATCTCCCCTCCTTCCGACCGCCGACCTCGCCGTCTTTGCCGCTCAGCGCCCGGGCGCGTCGAAGGCGTGTCGGGGGAGCAGGGGAGGAAGATCCGCCGAGGAGACCAGCCCTGGCGGCGCCTCGCAGACGTAGGGAATGGCGTTCACGACCCGCAGGGTCGTCGCGACCATGCCCTGCTCGGTGAAATCCTCCGCCGTGCCCAGCGTGAGCTCGCAGCTGAAGGCCGGATCGCCCTCGAAGAGGATCCGGTACGTTCCCTCGCGCGTCGCATCGGGCCAATCCGGCGCGATGTCCGGCGCGACGCGGTTCACGTGCTCGATCACGATGGCGTCGCGTCCGTCCACGACGCCGATCGTCTCGAAGCGGACGGCCGCGACGGTCCCGGCCTCGATCCGACCCGCGGCGACCTCGATCGGGCGATCGGTCACCCGTTTCTCGTAGGTCTCCCGAATGCGGTCGAGGCGCGCGCCGAGATGATCGGCGACCATGCGGACGGGCGGTCCCCAGGACGTCTGTTGGACGCCGGGCCTCTCCATGATGCAGACGTGATCGGGGGCCTTTCCGAAGCCGAAGACCTCGAACATCGTGAAGGGCACGGGGTAGTCCGCATAGGAGAAGATCTCCTGCGTTCGCACGGCGTCGATGCGATGAGACATCGTGGAGAGCGCGAGCACCAGCGCATCACCGGCGAAGCCGGGCTCGATTCCGGAGGCGTAGAGGGAGGCGCCACCCTCGTGACAGGCACTCTCCAGTCGCTGCACCGAGACGGGATCGAAGGCGGGTGGATGAACCAGACCCGGGATCGAGGTGGTGACCACGTTGATGCCGGCCGAGAGCATCTCGCAGAGATCGTCCACGCACTCCCGGGGCCTCGACTCGCCGCTCGCCGTGTAGCAGATGCAGTCCGGACGCAGCGCCAGCAACGCCGCCCGATCGCCGGTCGCCTCGACGCCGACGGGCGATCCGCCGGCGATCTCGCCCACGTCGCGACCCCTCTTCTCGGGGCTGTGGACCCAGGCTCCGGCCAGCTCCAGATCCGGCCGCTCGGAGAGCACTCGGATCGCGATGGCGCCGACGCCTCCGGTCGACCATTGAACGACTCGATATCCGGCCATCCCGACGTCCTCCTGGCTCCCTCTGGCTCCCTCTACCTCTTACCTCTCACGTCCCGGTCCGTGTCCAGGCTCGGCGGACTCGCGAGGCCTCGAGCGGAAATTAGGTAGCTGGATACCTTTCCGTGTGCAAGACTGCTCGGGCCGGGTGCGGACGAGACGAGACGCGGAGCGGGAGCAGCGCATGATCTTCGAGCAGTTCCGCCTGACCGATCGGGTCGCCCTCGTGACGGGGGCAGGGCACGGAATCGGCCGAGCCATCGCGCTCGCTCTGGCCGAGGCGGGAGCGGACGTCGTCTGCTGCTCGCGGACCCGGAGTGACCTCGACGAGACGGTCCGGCAGATCCGCGAGTACGGACGCGAGGGCCTCGCGTTGCGCTGCGACGTGCTCGAGACCGATCAGATGGAGGGGCTGGTCGAGAGCGCCCTGGAGCGTTTCGGGCGGATCGACGTGCTCGTGAACAATGCGGGTGGCGCGCTTCCGCGTCCGGCCCTGGAGATCTCGGAGAGATCCTTCGAGAAGGTCGTTCGATTCAATCTCACGAGCCCCTTCCTGCTCACGAAGATGATCGTCCCGCACATGATGCGGACTGCAGGCTGCGGCTCCGTCGTGAACGTCTCCTCCGGCTCGAGCGTGCAGCAGCTCGGCGGGATGGCCCATTACGGAGCGGCGAAGGCCGGACTGAACCAGATGTCGAAGATCCTCGCGGTCGAGTTCGCTCCGCATGTCCGGGTGAACGCGATCATCGTGGGTCAGATCGATACGCCGGGAGCGGCCTCCGTCCTGAGCGACGAGGTGAAGGCCCGGGCCGCCGCGAGGATCCCGATGAAGCGACTCGGGCGCGACACGGACATCGCGGCCTGCGCCCTCTACCTGGCCTCGTCGGCCTCGGCCTGGGTCACGGGGCACACGATCACCGTGAACGGAGGCGCGGACGAGGTGCCGCTCGCCTTTCCGGTGCCTGGACTCGAAGAGCTGGTCTCGGGAGCAGACGATTGAGCAGACGGGTCTCGTGGAGCGGAGCCCGATGTCCCGGACATCCCGATCGGACGGCCGGAAGCGGGAAGGCGGGGGAGCGGCCGGAGTGAGTGGACTCGAGGACAAGGTGGCGATCGTCACGGGCACCAGTCGCGGAGTCGGGCAGGGCATCTCGCGGTCTCTCCTCGAGGCTGGAGCGATCGTCGTGGGCTGCTCGAGACGAGAGCTCCCCGGACTGCCGGCCGCCGAGGGAATCGACGACGAGGGCAGACGCTCCGCGCAATGGGTCTGCAACCAGGAGGATCTCCGTCAGGTCGACGCCTTCGTCGATCGCGTGGTCCAGCGGTGGGGACGGCTCGACATCCTCGTGAACAACGCCGGCGGGACGGTTCCCGTACCGATGGCCGAGGACGTCCCAGCGCTCGTCGCGAAGGTCCAGGGCGCCCCTCGATCGGAAGACGACTACGAGCGAACGGCCCTCTATCACGCCCACGCGATCCAGAACAACCTCACCAGCCCGCTCTGGTTCGCGATCCGGGCGGCGAGACAGATGCTGCGTCAACCGGGCCGCTCGTCGATCATCAACATCTCGAGCGGGGCCGGGCATCCGGCGGGCTCACCGACGCTCGTCTCCTACGGAGCGGCCAAGGCGGGCCTGAACCATCTCACGCGTTCGCTCGCCGAGGAGTGGGGACCGAAGATCCGCGTGAACTGCCTCGCCCTCGGGCCGACGATGACGGCCAACTTCGAGCGCCTGGTCCTCGGCCGAAGAGAGGCGGGTGGGGATTATTTCGAGAACGTGCCCATCGGACGCGCCGGGACTCCCGAGGAGGTGGGGCGGACGATTCTCTTCCTGTGCTCCGGTGAGGTCGACGTCATCAACGGGACGACGATCGAGATGGACGGTGGCATGCTGCCGGGCGTGCTCTACGAGCCGGGGCTCGAGCCGATCCGCGAGATGCTCGAGGCGGCCGGTGAACGAACGCACCGCTCGACCGAAGACGCCTCCGAGGATTGAGTAGAGAGGGAGATGGACATGACGGGGACGAGACGACCGCGCAAGGTGATTCAATGGTCGACCGGGAATGCAGGCCGCAAGGCGCTCGCCGGCATCCTCCGGCATCCGGGGCTCGAGCTGGTCGGCGTGCACGCGCACTCCGAAAAGAAGTTGGGGCTCGATGCGGCCGAGCTCTGCGGACTCGACGAGCCGACGGGCGTCCGGGCGACGAACGACGTGGACGCCCTTCTCGCGCTCGAGGCCGATTGCATCTGCTACACGGCGCAGGGCGAGACGCGGATCCGCGAGACGGTCGACGATCTCTGCAGGATGCTCGCGGCGGGCAAGAACGTCGTGAACACGGCGATCGTGTCGCTCGTCTATCCGCCCTTCTCCAGCCCGAAGATCCGCGCTCGGCTCGAAGAGGCTTGTCGCGAGGGAGGATCGACCTTCTTCACCTCGGGCTTCGACCCGGGATGGTCCGGGGACGTGATCCCGATCTCCCTCGCCTCGGTCTGCGAGCGGGTGGATCAGGTCCGGGTCTCCGAGCTGATGGACTACTCGACCTACGCCGACCCGGATTTCACCGGGGTCTATTTCGGCTACGGCCGACCGCTCGACTTCGACGCGCCCCTCCTGCAGCCCGGAATGCTGAAGGGCGGTTGGGGTGGCATGGTGCTCATGATCGCGGATGCTCTCGGGATGCGGCTCGACGAGATCCGGGAAGAGCACGAACGTCTGCCGGCGCCGGAGACCTTCGAGTGTGCGATGGGGCGCATCGAGGAGGGGACCTGTGCCGCCGTCCGCTTCGAGGTGCAGGGGATCGTCGACGGTCGGCCGGCGATCGTGGCGGCCCACGTGAACCGGCTGCGCGACGACGTGGGACCGGATTGGGACCGGCTTTCTCCCGGTAAGACCTCCGGCTACAAGATCGAGGTGAAGGGCTCGCCGAGCTTCGTCTGCGAGATCGAGCCCGAGGGCGAGGACGGGGATCACAACACGGCCGGCATCACCGGTACGGCGATGCGCGTCGTGAATGCGATCCCGGTCGTCTGCGACGCGGATCCGGGCGTCGTGTCGATCCTCGACCTGCCCCTCTTCACGGCGCGCGTACCCGAGCGCCGCTGAGCCGCGGTCCGGGATCGTCGCTCACCGCCTACGGCCCGCCCCCCTGCCCATGGCGCGCGGGGCGACACCGCGGCGCGCCCCGGGCTCACGGCGCAGCCCCGCGGCGACGCGCGTCCCCGGCTCACGGCGCGACGTCGCGGCGGCACCCGCCGCGGCGGGATCGTCCTGGCCGTCCGATCGCTCGGACGCGCGCGCGGGCGCACGACTGGACGGCGACGGCGTGGATTCCCTATTGATCTGTTCCCGAGACTCATCCCGAGTCGGTCATCGATCTGGAGAGCGCGTCATGCCCGACCCCTTGAATCGTCACTCGCGACGGATCACACAGCCGCCCAGTCAGGGAGCCTCGCAGGCGATGCTCCACGCGACGGGTCTCAGCGAGGCCGACCTCGACAAGCCGCAGGTGGGCATCGGCTCGATCTGGTACGAGGGCAATCCCTGCAACATGCATCTGCTCGATCTCGCGGGCGCCGTGAAGGAGGGGGTCGTCGCCGCAGACTGTGTCGGAATGCGGTTCAACAGCGTCGGCGTCTCCGACGGAATCTCGATGGGGACCGAGGGCATGAGCTTCTCGCTGCCTTCGCGCGATCTGATCGCGGACTCGATCGAGACGGTCATGAGTGCACAGTGGTACGATGCCCTGGTGGCTCTGCCGGGCTGCGACAAGAACATGCCGGGCTGCCTGATCGCCATGGCGCGGCTCGATCGGCCGGCCCTCATGGTCTACGGCGGAACGATTCGTCCGGGATGCAGCCGCAAGGGAGAGACGCTCGACATCGTGTCGGCCTTCCAGTCCTACGGAGAGCGCCTCGCGGGGCGGATCGACGAGGAGGAACGGCTCGACATCGTGCGCAACGCCTGCCCCGGGGCGGGGGCCTGTGGCGGCATGTACACCGCGAATACGATGGCCTCGGCGATCGAGGCGATGGGAATGGCGCTCCCCTACAGCTCCTCCACCCCGGCCGAGGATCCCGCGAAGCGAGAGGAGTGCCGGCGGGCGGGGGCGGCCATCCGCCGCGCTCTGGAGCTCGACCTCCGCCCCCGGCGCATCATGACGAGAGAGGCCTTCGAGAATGCGATCACGCTCCTCATCGTCCTCGGTGGCTCGACCAATGCCGTCCTGCATCTGCTGGCGATGGCTCGCGCGGCACAGGTGCCGCTCTCGATCGACGACTTTCAGACGATCTCCGACCGCGTCCCGTTGCTCGCCGATCTGAAGCCGAGCGGACGCTTCGTGATGGAAGACCTCCATCACGTCGGGGGGACGCCGGCCGTCCTGAAACGGCTCCTCGAGGAGGGAGTCCTCCACGGGGACTGCCTCACCGTGACGGGCAGGACCCTGGCCGAGAACCTGGCGGACCTGCCGGGCATCGACGACGACCAGGAGGTGCTGCGGCCCTGGTCGCAGCCGATCAAGCCGACCGGTCACATCTCGATCCTGCGTGGCTCTCTCGCGCCCGGCGGCTCCGTCGCCAAGATCACGGGCAAGGAGGGCCTCGCCTTCTCCGGGCCTGCGCAGGTCTTCGATCGGGAGGAGGCGATGCTCGCCGCGGCGGAGCGCGGGGAGATCCGGAAGGGCTCGGTGATCGTGATCCGCTACGAGGGACCCAAGGGGGGGCCGGGCATGCCCGAGATGCTGACTCCGACCTCACTGATCATGGGCGCGGGTCTCGGCGACGACGTCGCGCTTATCACGGACGGGCGATTCTCCGGAGGATCCCACGGGTTCATCATCGGCCACGTCGTGCCCGAGGCCCAGATGGGTGGGCCGATCGCCCTCGTCGAGGAGGGGGATCGGATCACGATCGACGCGGAGAGGCGAACGATCGACCTCGAGGTGCCGGCCGAGGAGCTCGAGCGGCGTCGGGCCGCCTGGTCCGAGCCGCCGCTGCCTGCGACCCGAGGCGTGCTCGGACGCTATGTCCGGAGCGTTCGGACGGCCTCCGAGGGCTGCGTGACCGACGAGTAGGAGCACTCCGCGGGGATCGCTATATTGGAAGAATCGAGATCTGATTATCGATTTTGAGATCGGCGAGCGGCGGACTAGCCTCTCGTTCGAGACGACGGAGGCAGTGATGACAGCCCATCTGGACGGTCGCCGGATTCTGGTGACGGGGATTGCCGACGAGAGCTCCCTGGCGCTCGAGATCGCGCGGGCCCTCGAGCGGGAGGGAGCCGAGCTCGTCTGTGCCGGACTCGGACCGACGCCCCACCATGCGGACCTCTCGTCGGCCGCCGAGCGCTATCTGGCGCTCTCCCAGGAGCGCTTCGAGAAGACCGTACGCGAGTCATTGGCCCCGGGAACACCCACCCTCGTCCTGGATGCCTCGCTCGACGGCAGCATCGCGGATGCCGGGGCCGCGCTCGAGTCCCGCGGACTGCCGCTCGACGGGGTCGTGCATGCCATTGCCATGGACCGCACGATCCGCGGAGGCGAGGCGCGGCCGCTGCTGGAGGTCTCGCGGGAGGAGTTCCTCGACTGCCTGGACGTCTCCGCCTACTCGCTGATCGCGATGCTGCGCGCGATGCTCGACAAGGAGATCCTGCGGTCGGGAAGCTCCGTGGTCTCGCTCTCCTACCTCGGAGCGGAGCGCGTGATGTCGCACCCCTACCGGAACATCGGCGTGGCCAAGGCCGCTCTCGAGCGCATCTCGCGCGAGCTCGCGGAGGAGCTCGGACGGAGCCGGGGCATCCGGGTGAACGTGGTGCGCTTCTCTCCCTACTCGGCCAGCCGAGCGGGTGGGGCGATCCCGGGACTCGAGCAATCCGTGCAGAATGCCGCCGCCAGGGCCCCTCTCGGAAACGCCGGGCCCGAAGCCCTGGGAGTCGAGGTCGCGCATCTGATGCGACCCTCTTCGGCGGTCACCGGCGAGGTGCGCCACGTCGACGGCGGCTACCACATGATGGGCTGACCGTCCGGCTCGGGGCCCCGCAG
>CAYXLY010000011.1:10370-22959 GCA_964466005.1 uncultured Spirochaetaceae bacterium
CGGGGCCCCGCAGAAGAGGCCGAGGACCAGACCGGGTCCCGATGAGCGCAGGGCCCGTTTCCTCGCAGGGAGTCCCGGGAAGCCTGCGATCGCTCCTCCGGCCGAGAGGGTGACCGCAATCAGCGGCGGACCTCGAAGTCCTCGAAGCCTTTCGGGGCGCCCGGCTCCGAGTCGGCTCGATCGACGCGAGCCGCCTCGGGACCACCCTCTTGCACCCAGGCCTCGAGGCGATCGAGAGCCTCTGCCTCCCCCTCGGCCTCGATGCGAACGCTGCCGTCGGGCTCGTTGCGGACGAAGCCGGTCAGCCCCAGCGCCCGGGCCTTGCGTTGGGTCTCGGCCCGGAAGAAGACGCCCTGGACGCGCCCGCTCACCCGGATATGACGGTGCTCCATGATCCCTCCGCCATCTCGGCTCGGCGCGCCGGCTCGGCGCCCGGCTCGCGGCCCCGGCTTGCATTTCCCGGCTCGAGCGCCGCGGCTGGGCCTCCGCTGCCCGGGCTCTGCGGCTCGGGCTCCGCAGGCTCGGGTTCCGCAGGCTCAGGTTCCGCAGAAGGTGCGCTGGACGACCTCGTGAGGCGCCGGAGGCCGGGCCAGCTCCACGTGCTCCGGGTGATCGTCGTAGGGCCGGGTCACCACCTCGAGCAGCTCTTCCATCGGGCCGAAGCGTCCCTCCGTGGCGGCCTCGATGGCCTGCTGCACGCGGTGGTTGCGCGGGATGTAGGCAGGGCTCGCCCGGCGCATCTCGGCGCGGCGCAGGCCTGGATCCCGCCCCTGGACGGCCAGTCGATCCCGCCATGACGCCGCCCAGGTCGTGAAGGCCTCGGTCTGGAGAAAGGGCACGTCGGGCAGATCGTCGCTCGGGCGACGATCCGTCGCCGTGGAGGATCGCGGCTCGGCCTCGTCCGCGAGTCGACGGAACACGAGCGTGAAGTCGGCCTCGTGCTCGGCCATTCGCTCCAGCAGATCCCGCGCGAGGAGCAGATCGGCCTCCTCTGCGCCCGCGAGGCCGAGCTTGCGTCCCAGGCCCGAGTCGTAGCTCGCCTCGAAGAGACGCGGGAATGCGGCCAGGGCCTCCTTGGCGGACTCGATCGCCTCGGCCTCGTCCGGAGCGAGCAGGGGCAGGAGGGTCTCTGCGAAGCGCACGAGATTCCAGTGGGCGATCCGGGGCTGCTGACCGTAGGCGTAGCGACCGCGGTGGTCGATCGAGCTGTAGACCTGGTCCGGGTGATAGGCATCCATGAAGGCGCACGGACCGTAGTCGATCGTCTCGCCTGCGATCGAGGTGTTGTCGGTATTCATCACGCCATGGATGAACCCGACGAGCAGCCACCTCGCGACCAGATCGGCCTGCCGGGCGATCACGTCGTCGAGGAGTCGGCGGTAGGGGAGCGCCGCACTCTGCGCCTCGGGACTCCGGGCCTGGGGGTTCCGGGCGTCGGGATAGAGGCGGTCGATCACGTAGTCGGCGAGCTGCCGGACGGAGTCCGCCTCCCCGCGACGGGCGAAATACTCGAAGGTGCCCACGCGAACGTGGCTGACTGCCACGCGGGCGAGCACGGCTCCCGGCTCCGGGCCCTGCTCGCGATGGATCGTCTCACCGGTCGTGAGCATGGCGAGCGCCCGCGTGGTGGGGATTCCGAGCCCTGCCATGGCTTCGCTCACGACGTACTCGCGCAGGACCGGCCCGAGTCCCGCCCGCCCATCGCCCATGCGGGAGAAGGGAGTCCGGCCGGCGCCCTTCAGATGGATGTCGCGTCGGATCCCCCGCTCGTCGACGACTTCGCCGAGCAGCACCGCCCGGCCGTCGCCCAGGCTCGGCACGAAATGTCCGAATTGATGTCCGGCATAGGCCATGGCGAGCGGCTCCGCGCCTTCGGGCACCCGGTTGCCCGCCAGGATCTCGATCCCCTCCTCGCTCTCGAGGTCCGAGGGGTCGAGGCCGAGCTCGACGGCGAGCGGTCGATTCAGGCGGACGAGCCGCGGCTCGGGGACGGCCGTCGGACTCACCCGCGCGTAGAAGCTCTCCGGCAGGCGGGCATAGCTGTTCTCGAGGGGAAGCGAGAGGGGCTCGGGAGATCGCGCGCTCATGCCCGGAGCTTCGCCTCGCAAGACGCCGCTGACAACCGAGGGGCTCGAGGATGGCGATCGGAGCAGTCCGGGCCGGCCGCGATCGAGGAGCCGCCATCGACGGGCGGGCGCGTGAGGCGGCCGAGGGCCTCCCGAGCGGATCGGGCCCGGGATTCCGCGGGGAGCCGATCCTCACGTCTCCCTCGGGAGTCGCTCCTCTCGGAACCCGCGTTCGAGGGTCTCCTTCAGCAGGCTGAGCCCGCTCGCCTCGAGACGTCCTTCGGCCGTGTCGAGCATGCGAGTGCTGGCGAGGCCGGTCAGGACGGAGAACGTGAAGTGGAGCAGCTCGATCGTGCGTTCGCGCGAGGCGTGGCTCTCCGGGAAGTATTCCGACCAGATCCGGAACCACTGACGCAGCAGGTCGCGCTGCCAGGAGTCGTCGAGGTCCCCGGGCAGGTTGCGGAGGATCTCGAAGGTGGAGCGGTACTCGGGGCTGGCAAAATGGGACCAGGCGCGTGCGACGAAGCCATCGACCCGCTCCGCCAACGGAGCGCTCGGATCGAGAGGGCCCTCGAGGCGATCGGCGAAGAGGGAGAAGGATCGCTCCAGCGCCGCGATCAGAATGCCGTCCTTGTCGCGGAAGTGGTGTTGGACCGCGCCCCAGCTCACGCCTGCGCGGCGCGTGATCTCGGCGCCCGTCGTCTTCTGGAAGCCGACCTCGTCGATGCTCTCGACGACGGCCGCCAGGACACGCTCGCGCGTCTCCGTCCGCCGCTCCGCATGGGATCGGCGCTCGCGACGCGGCGGCGGAATCCGGATGCCCGGGCTCACCGCCGCCCTTCGTCCTTCACGCCGTAGAGGCGCGCCATCGACTGGGAGACGAGGCCTCCGACGGGCAGCGCCACGCCCGACTTGCGGGCGAGCTCGAGTGCCCACGCGAGGTCCTTCTCGGCGATGTCCATGTTCCTCCGCATCACCTTCTGGAAGTCCTCGCTCTCGCGCGTCTCCTCGGGCGCTTTGTGCGTGCCCAGGAAGGCGAGCATCATGTCGGTGATCTGTCCATTGGAGCGTCCCGCCGTCTCGAGGACTTCCTGGGGAAGGCCGACGGCCCGCGCGAGCAGCATGGACTCGTGAGCCGCGGCCCACTGGATGTAGGTGATCAGGTTGATGCAGAGCTTCAGCTTGCAGCCGTGGCCGAGCGGGCCGGCATGGATGGGCTCGACGTCGGTCGTCGCCTCGAGATAGGGGCGCGCCTTCGCCATCGCCTCCTCGGAGCCGCCGACCAGGTAGGTGAGCTGTCTCTGGGCGGCGCGGGCGGCGCCGCCGGTGACGCAGGCATCCATCACCAGGACGCCTCGCGGCTTCGCAGCCTGCTCGATCTCGAGCGCCGTCTGGGGGAGCACCGTGCTGTGGATGAGGATGAGACTCCCCGGTCGCAAGCCCGCGAGGAGGCCGCTCTCACCGAAGACGACGTCGCGGACGTGGTCATCCTCGGGAACGCAGATCCCGACGATGTCCGCGTTCTCGCCGACCTCGCGCGGGCTGCCGGCGGCCTTCGCGCCCCCGGCGACGAGCTCGTCGATCGGCTCCCGGGCGAGGTCGGTGACCGTCGTGTCGAAGCCGGCCGGTGCGAGGTGGGCGGCGATGGGCTTGCCCTGGTTGCCGAGGCCGATGAATCCCGTGCGGATCGTCATGAGGTCTCCTGTTCTTCCTGACTCGGGCTGCGACGGTCTGATCGGCAGACGCGCGATCGGCCGCATTCTCGCAGATCCACTTCTCGCGGATCCACTTGTCGCGCGTCCACACGGATCGCACGGAGGGGCTCCGCCTCTCGCGCTGGCCGCTGACCCGGGATCAGTCTATAGCAATTTACATTGATGATAAATTGGAAAAGGGATAGGCTGGCCGGGTGGCGCGAAGCCGCCGCCGCGCTCGAAGCCGCCGCCGGGGCCGCCGGGGCCGCCGAGAGAGGGCGACGGGCGAGCCGCTCCATTCACAGGGCCAGTCCATCGGAAATCGGCCTCAGGAGACCCCCATGACCGCAGCCCCCACGCCCTCGGTAGGTCCGGGACGGACCGCCGCCGCCGACGACGCCGCCCCGCCGATCCATCGCGGAGGTCAGGCGCCGCCCCTCCTCTCGGGCGGCTGGCCGGTCCTCGGCCATCTCCTCGAGCTGCGCAAGCGGCCGATCGAGCTCTTCCAGCGGGTGAGGGACGAGCTCGGTGAGGTCGGCGAGATCAACTTCGCCGGCAATCGCGTGGTCATGCTGATGGGAGAGGAGGCCCAGGAAGCCTTTTTCCGGGCGCCGGACGAGCAGCTCGACCAGGCCGCCGCCTATCCCTTCATGAAGCCGGTCTTCGGAGAGGGCGTCGTCTTCGACGGGACGCCGGAGCAGCGCAAGCAGGCGATGCGCAACCAGAGCCTCCGCGGTGAGTTCATGAAGGGCCACGCGGCCACGATCTCGCGCGAGGTGGAGCGCATGATGGAGAAGCTCGGCGACGAGGGCGAGATCGACCTGCTCGACTTCTTCTCCGAGCTGACGGTCTACACCTCGACGGCCTGCCTCATCGGCAAGGAGTTCCGGGAGGAGATGACGCCGGCCTACTTCAGGACCTTCTACGATCTCGAGAAGGGAACGGATGCCTGGGCCTACGTGAATCCGCATCTCCCGTTGCCCGTCTTCCGGACGCGGGATCGCGCCCGCCGGGAGCTGGTCGAGATGCTGACCGAGGTCTTCGAGCGGCGGCAGGCCGATCCGGGCTCGAAGAAAGAGCTCTTCGATCATCTCCTGGCCGCGCGAGACGCGGAAGGACGCCCCCTCTATACGGTGGATCGGATCACCGGGCTCTTCATCTCGCTCATGTTCGCCGGCCACCACACGACCTCGGGCACGGCCGCGTGGACCCTGATCGAGCTGCTGAGGAATCCGGCCGAGCAGCGTGCCGTCGTCGAGGAGCTCGACCAGATCTACGCGGATGGCCGAGAGGTGAGTCATCAGGCCCTGCGCGAGATCCCTCGACTCGAGAACGCGCTCCACGAGACATTGAGGCTGCATCCGCCGCTCATCATCCTGATGCGCAAGGTCATGTCGGACTTCCACTACAAGGGCTGGACGGTCCCGGCGGGCAAGCTCGTGGGGGTGTCGCCGGCCGTTTCGAACCGGATGCCGGAGTGCTTCCCCGACCCCGACCGCTTCGATCCCGACCGCTATGCAGCGGGGCGGGAGGAGGACAAGCAGCTCTTCGCCTGGATCCCCTTCGGTGCAGGACGCCATCGGTGCGTTGGAGCCGCCTTCGCGATGATGCAGCTCAAGGCGATCTTCTCCGGGCTGCTCCGCCGATACGAGTTCGAGCTCGCCCAGCCGCCGGAGAGCTACCGGAACGACCACTCGAAGATGGTCGTCCAGCTCGCACAGCCCTGCCGGGCACGTTATCGACTCCGCCGGACGACCCGGGCCGCGAGCACGGCCTCGAGCCGCGAGAGCGCGATGCGGACTCCGTCGGGAAGCGTGCGGATCGCGGTCGATCTCGATCTCTGCCAGGGACATGCGGTCTGCGTGGGAGAGGCTCCCGAGGTCTTCTCGACCGAGCGGGTCGACGGGGCCGATCGCGTCGTCCTCGCGAGCGAGACCGCGGCGCCCGAGCTTCGAGAGAAGGTGGAGCTCGCCGTGCGCCATTGCCCGACCCGGGCCCTCCGGATCGAGGAGGCGTAGTCGTGGCCGTCTCGACTCGAGAGGGAGCGGGCGCTTCACCGGCCCTGCGCGACGACTACTCGGGCGCCTTCGACCCGGATTGGACGCTGGCCGACCTCTCCCGCCAGGCCCTCTGCACGCTGGGTCGGGAGCTCTTCCTGCTGGGGCATCTCGTGGATCGGGTGGGGCAGCCGCTCGCTCTCCAGCGTTTCGGGGAAGAGACCCAGATCCAGATCGCCATCGAGGAGTGGATGGCGGCCAGCCCGATCTACTCGCTCCGCATGCAGAAGGCCCTCGGTTTCGAGGGCCATGACGTGGAGACGGTCTTCAAGAACCTCCAGTTCGAGATCGGGGCCCCCCAGCAATTCATGGACTTCCAGTTCCGTCTGGACTCGCCGGAGTCCGGAGAGTTCTGGCTGCCTCATTGTGGCGCGCTCCTGGACATCGAGCCCTTCGGCGAGAAGAAGGTGAAGCTCATGTGTCACGACATCGAGGACCCCACCTTCGATGCGACCGCGGCAGCGACCCATCCGCGCATGAAGATGCGCCCCATCCACCGCCCACCGCGCGTGCCGGACGGGCGCTATCCCCATTGTCGCTGGCGCGTCTTTCTCGACGAGAAATCCGATCCCTACACCCATCATCCGAATCTGGAGAAGGTCCGCGCCACGCGGCTCGCGTCGATCCCGATCGTCGTGCCGGCCGAAGACGCGGAGCCCGGGGGCTGGAGCGACTACTCTGGACCCTTCGATCCGGGCGCACAGCTCGAGGATTTCTCCCACCGGGCCCTGCTGATCCTGAATCAGGAGGCGACCGTACAGACCCACCTGCTCGTTCGGGCCTTCCTCCTCTCCATCGCCGATCGCTTCGGCGACGCGGTGGCGATCGAGATCGGCCGGGCGAGCTGGGTCGGCGCTGCGGCGCTCGCCGCGAGGCGGGTCGCGCGCGCGATGAAGATCGAGGGGGGTGGGATCGAGGCGGTCCTGAAGACGTTCCAGGTCCATCCCCACTTCCATCCGAGAACCTATGTCGACCTCCATGTGGAGCAGACGGGACCGGATTCGGCGCGCCTCACGATCCGGGACTGCCCGGCGCTGCGAGAAGGCGATGCCTACTCCTGGCTCTCGGATCTGGGCGTCGAGCCCCATCCGGCCTTCGATGCGATCTGCGAGGCCGTCGAGCCTCACGCACGTTGCCATCCCGTCGAAGAGACCCGCGGCGCGGATCTGGCCTGGGACGTCGTCGTGGACCGGGCGGCGGAGCCGCAGGAGGAGCCGCTGCTCCTGCGGCTGGCCCGCCTCAGCCGCGGGGCCGACTTCGAGCTGATGCAGCGGAGGCCGCTGCGCCGCTGATCCCGATCACGGCAAGGGAACGAAGTCCTCGACGATGTCGACCCAGCCCGGTCGCCGCTCCGCGAAGTCCTCCGTCCACTCGTGAAGCGGCGTCCCGTTGGCGGTCCCCACGTAGTAGAGGGGCGTGCCGAGTGCCGTGTGGCTGTCGTCGCCGCTTCGGATGAATCGCTTGTAGCGGAAGGGGAAGGCATCGTTGACCTCGCCGTGCACGGAGAGCAGGAGGGCGCGGTAGGTCAGCTGATCCGGAACCGCCAGGAAGAAGCGATTGGTCGAGTCGCCGTCGGTGCTGTAGAACGCCTCGCGGACGCCATTGTCGTGGGCGAGGCGCCATTTGACGATCTCGGTCGCCTGCGCGTCGGCGGCGCAATCCGTACAGCTCGCGGGATAGAACTGCTCGAATTGCCAATCCGCTGCGCGAGCGGCGATCGCCTCCTGGATCGGCGGAATCGGCGCATTGTTGATCGCGATGGGGCCCGCGTCGTTGAAGACCTGCAGGTCGATCCGGTTGCCGTAGGCGAAGCGTGTGACGAAGGGCGCGAAGCCCGCTGCGCCGACCCCTCCGGCACTCGCACCCGAGACGATCACCTTCCGGGCCTGGGGGAATTGCTTGCGGGCCAGATCGATGGTCGCCGAGAGGTTTCGGAGTCCACGGTGGTATCGGACCTCCCCGAGCGGGAAGTTCGGATCCTCGACGACGTTGTCTCCCGACCAGACCGAGCCGTCGCAATAGCTTCCCGCGACGATCGAGTAGTCGGCGAGGGGGTTCTCGATGACCTCGCTCCCGGTGTCGAACTCGTCGGCGAAGATCCCCACCTCGGGCGGGGCATCCTGATCCGCGAAGAACGAGCAGAAGTAGAAGTCCTGCCAGCAGGCTCCGCCGCCGTCGAGGAAGATCAAGACCTTTCTCGGATCGCGTTCGCGGGAGAAGGCGGTGAACTCCGTTCCGTTGATGCAGATCGGCCCCTCTCCGTCCTCGGTGTCGAAGGTGTGCTTCTCCCAGCCGTTGCCTGCGTCCTCGCTGACCGCGGGCTCGAAGGCACCGACATAACGGTCGACGCCGGCGACATGCAGCTCGATGAAGGCACGCGGGCTCAGGCCGGTGCAGCGGGAGCCCATCGTCGTCAAGGCGAGCAGGGCCAGGACGAGCAGGGCGGGACGGGTCCAGGAGACGGAGCGAGCTTCCATGGTGCTTCCCTTTCGGTCTTGCCGGGGGGCCGGAGTGTCCGGAGCCATCTTCTCACTGGATTCGAAGAAAGGTCAAGCCCGGAGCTCTCGGCGTGACCGGTCGAGGGTAAAAGCCTTCGAGCGGAAGGCCGGTGAAGAGGAGTCGTCCGGAGGCCGCCCCTGGACGGGGACGCGAGTCGAGGTGAAGAGTTAGACTGCCGGTCGTAAATGCCAGCGAGAGCAGACCTTCGGAGTGGATCGGGGACCCGCTTCGGATCGCCGCGGGGAGTCGGGATGTCAGAGGGAGAGCGCAGTCGCGAGGTCGTCTATGCCGTCGACGCGCGAGACCTCATCTCGAGGGTGAGCGAGTCCTGGGTCCGCTTCGCGGAGCATAACGGAGCCCCCGAGCTCACGCGGGAGGCCGTCGTCGGTCGATCCGTCTGGGAGTTCATCGCCGGCATCGAGACCCGCCATCTGCACGCGCTCGTCTTCGAGCGCGTGCGTCGAACGGGAGAGTCCGTGAGGCTGGCCCTTCGGTGCGACGCACCCGACCGTCGTCGGGATCTGGAGCTGGAGACCCGGCTCCTCGGGAAGGGGTCCCTCGAGCTGACCGGCCGTGTGCTGCGGGAGGAGCCGCGAGATTCCGTCGATCTGCTCGACGCGAGCGCGGCTCGCGCGCCGAGTCCGCTCGCGATCTGCGGCTGGTGCAAGCGGGTCGAGGTCCAGCGAGGAGTGTGGCTCGAGATCGAGAGCGCCCGCGGTCGCCTGGGGGTCTCCAGCGGGTCGAGGCTGCCGGCGCTGACCCACGTGACCTGTCGGGACTGCCTGGCTCTCGTCCGAAATGCTCTGCGGGACGGTCGGTCCGCCTGAATGCCCGGTCCGCTCGAAGCGTCGATCGGTGGAGCTCGCGGCCGAGCCGGTCCCCCGCCTCCCGGTCCGTCCGCTCGTCTCAGGAGAAGAGCGTGTCTCGCGCGCTCTTCGTGATCGACGCGACGAGGGGATTCTGGATCCGGCGCTCCACCGTGATCGCGTAGAATCGCTCCTGGACGGCCCCGGTGAAGCCCACGCTGCGGACGTGATGCTGACTCCGGATCTGCGGCCCCATGATCTCGGGCGCCGGAAAGATCCCCTCGCCGTTGTGTCCGAACACCTTCAGGAGGGCCGAGTCCTCGATCTCCGCGACGATTCGCGGCTGGATGCCGATCTCGTGGAACCACTGGTCCAGGCTTCGTCGCAGCATGGTGTTGTCGGTCGGAAGCAGCATCGGCGCTCCGTCGAGAGAGCCCGGGAAGCCGCTTCGATGACGCTCGACGAGCTCGGGCGAGGCGAAGAACGTGATGCCGCACTCACCGAGCAGGTGATTGTACGCTCTCACGCGGACATGGGTGCCGACCGGCGCATCCGTCAGGACGAGATCGAAGGATTGGAGGGCCAGATCGGCCAGCAGGGCGTCCGTCTTGCCCTCCTTCAAGACGAGCTGCACCGGCTCCTCGGCGCGCAGGATGGGCTCGAGGAGCTTGTAGCTGATCAGCTTCGGCACCGTGTCCGAGATGCCGACGACGAGGCGGGAAGGGCGGCTGGTCCTCTGGCCGCGGAGCACCGTCACCATCTCGTCGCCGAGAGTGAAGATGCTCGCCGCGTAGTCGTAGACGACCTGGCCCGCAGGCGTGAGCTCGAGTCCTCGGCCGCGGCGGCGAAAGAGCTTCTCTCCGAGGGCCTCTTCGAGCTTCCGGATCTGGCCGCTGAGCGTGGGCTGGGCGAGGTGGAGGACCTCGGAAGCGCGCTTCACGCTGCCCTCGCGAGCCACGCTGTAGAAGTAGAGCAGGTGGTGATAGTTCAGCCAGTCCATGCGGCTCCCGCCGAAGGGCAAGGACCGGGAACGGGTCGGGCTCCGTGGTGCGCCGCCTGCGGGCCGCCGTCCATGACAGTCGGGAGATCCTTCAAATGCCGAGCTGGCTCAGGGCGTCGGCGATCCGGCCGACGACGAGAGCGACTCGGGGATGGCTCTCCTCGAAGCGATCCCCCATCTCACGGAGATCCTCGAAGAACTCCTCGGCGAAGGAGTGGTGCTCGGGAGCCTCTGCCTCGGCCACGTCCGAGACCCGATCGAGGACGCTCTCGAGGAGCGCCCGGTCCTCCCGACCGAGCGGCGCGCCCGACGCCAGCTCCTCCCGGAGGTGTTCGATGGATTCTCTCAGCTGCTTCTGCGGGGCCATGGAGCGGGTCTCCGATCAGGGGTCCGAGTGATCCGGGCGGCGGCCCTCCCGGGGCCGGATGTCCCAGAATAGCCCAGCCCTCGCGTTCGAGGGGGGCGGACGGGCGGAAGACGAGAAGGCGGGATGGGCGGGAGAGCGCGGGCGCCGTACCCTGGCGCCGCACCTTGACAAGCCCTCCCCCGCGACGACCTGACTCCGGCGAGGACGGCAGGCGCTCGCGGAGAGGGCGGAAGGGCTGACGATCGATGGATCCCTATCGGGTGCTGGGCGTGTCTCGGGATGCGTCCACCGACGAAATCAAGAAGGTCTACCGAAAGCTCGCGCGCGAGACGCATCCGGACCTGAATCCCGGCGACGAGACCGCAGAGAAGCGCTTCAAGGAGGTCTCGGTCGCCTACGAGATCCTCAGTGACGAGGAGAAGCGCCGCAACTACGACGAGTTCGGCGAGATCGCGCTCGAGGCGGGCTTCGATGCAGACGCGGCGCGCGCTCAGCGGGAGGCCTTCTCCTCGCGCTTCGGAGGAGCGGGCGCGGGAGGCCAGGCGGGCGCCTTCGACTTCGGCGGCATCGATGACTTCCTGCGCCAGTTCCAGGGCGGGGGACCTTTCCAGGGCGGCGGACGCGCCGGGGCGGGCCGGGCGGGCGCCGGATTTCGGATGCGCGGAACGGATGCCGAGGCCTCGATGGGGCTCGAGTTCACCGAGGCCGCGCTCGGCGGGGAGCGCAAGATCTCCATCTCCCGGCCGACCGCCGACGGTCGGCTGGTGGAGGAGACGATCACCGTCCGCATTCCTCCCGGTGTCACCGACGGAGGCCGCCTGCGGATTCCCGGCAAGGGCGGCGAGGGAGTCGGAGGGGGCCCGCCGGGCGATCTCTGGGTGTCGGTCCGGGTGGCCCCGCATCCCTTCTTCCGCCGCAGCGGGAAGAATCTGGAGCTCGATCTTCCTCTGACGTTGCGCGAGGCGGTCCAGGGCGCCCGCGTGGAGGTCCCGACGCTGCAGGGCCGAGTGACCCTGACGGTCCCGCCCGGAACCAGCAGCGGGGCGCGTCTGCGCATGCGGGGCGAGGGGATTCCGGGCGGGCGCAAGGGGCCAGATGGAGACCTGATCGCCCGCGTCCAGGTGATCGTGCCCGATCCGGAGCACACGCCGCCCGATCTGCTCGAGGCCCTCGAGGGACTGGAGATGGAGAATCCGCGCACGGGGCTCTTTCGATGACCGAGGACCGCCGCATCCGGATCCGGGAGGTCCTCGTCCACCTCGGGATCGACGAGGAGCCGATTCTCGATCGTCTGCGAGGCGAGGGGCTCTTCGAGCGCGACGAGCTGACCTCCGCGGAGGCCGACGAGCTGCGCGTCGCGACCCTGCTGATGCGCGAGATGGGGGTGAATCCGGAAGGCGTCCAGGTCGCGCTCCATCTCCGGCGCCGGCTGCTCGCTCTCGAGGCCCGGGCGACGGCGATCGTGACGCATCTGCAGGAATCACGGGACTGAGCTCGAGGCGCGGCTCGTCCCCCGACCCCGCACCCGTTCAGAAGGCGGCATCGTCGACGATCGATCCGGTCGTCTCCGGATCCGCCGAGGAGGCCTCGAATGAATCCCGATCCCACCCGCGTCCCCGTCGTCGTCGGCGTCGGCCAGTCGATCGAGCGCGAGCAGCGCGTCGATGTCGTCGATCTCGCGGAGCGGGCAGCGCGGGCGGCCTTCGACGACGCGCCGGGTCTCGAGCATCGGGTGGAGCGCCTCTCGATGGTGGCCGTCTCCTTTTCGAAGGTCGGCCGCGCCCCCGCCTCCCGCCTCGCCGAGCGTCTCGGTCTTCAGGGGGTCTCTTGCGAGGTGACGACCCCGGGCGGCAACACGCCCCAATGGCTCGTCCATCGAGCCGCGTCGGAGATCGCCGCAGGGCGTCTCGGAGGCACGCTGATCTGTGGCGCCGAGGCGACCCGGTCGATGCGCCTCTCCGATCCGGATGCGGACTTCCTCTCGGCGGGCCGCCCGGAGACGCGGAGCGAGGACGAGACGCCGGATGTCGTCGTGGGACCCTCCGTCCGGGGAATGCTCGGGCCAGCCGAGATCCAGGCGCAGCTGATCCGGCCGGCCGA
>CAYXLY010000012.1:0-22307 GCA_964466005.1 uncultured Spirochaetaceae bacterium
TCATGCCGTGGTAGCTCGGGCTGGGGGCGCACACCTCGGGCCAACGCTGGGGGTCCTCGGCCCATTTGAGGTTGCCCGAGCCTACGACGCACCCGCCGATGTGCGTCCCGTGCCCGCCGATGAACTTGGTCGTCGAGTACACGACGATGTCGACGCCGTGCTCGATCGGGCGCAGCAGCACCGGCGTCATCACCGTGTTGTCGCAGAGCGCCGGCAGGCCGTGCCGATGGGCGATGTCGGTGATCGCGCGGAAGTCCGGGACGTCGTTCTTCGGGTTGCCGATGCTCTCGAAGTAGACACAGCGCGTGTTTTCGTCGACGAGGTCGTGGATCTGCTCGGGCTCGTTCGGGTCGAAGAAGCGCACCTCGATGCCCATGTTCTTGAACGTCTGGGTGAAGAGCGTCCAGGTTCCGCCGTAGAGGCTCGTCGAGGAGACGAAGTTCTGGCCGGCGTGGCAGATCGTGAGCAGTGCCCCGGTGATCGCGGCCTGACCCGAGGCGAAGGAGAGAGCGAGCGCGCCGCCGTCCATCGCGGCCAGCCGCTTCTCGAGCACGTCGCAGGTCGGGTTCATGATCCGGCTGTAGATGTTGCCGAGCTCCGACAGCGAGAAGAGGTTGGCCGCGTGCTGGGTGTCGTCGAAGACGTAGGAGGTCGTCGCGTAGATCGGCACGGCCCGGGACCTGGTCGTCGGATCGGGCTCCTGACCGGCGTGGACGGCCATCGTGCCGAGGCCCTGAGGGGTCTTGTCGTCGCTCATGGATTCGCTCCGGTGGGTGGACGGGATTCGCGCTGTGGATGCATCCGGGTACGGGGCCGCTCGCGCGGCAGCCCGCCGACTCTAGGCGATCGGGCGGGAGCCCTCCACGCGGGCTCTCCGGTCACGGGTCGACGCTGTGGGCCTCGACCGCGCTAGTGTCCGATCCCGAAACCTCGGAAGCTCGTCGTCGAAGTCGCCAGGTCGCCCTCGTTGCACGACTCGATCGAATGCAGGCGAGCTTCCGGGACAGGGCGCTCGCTTCGGGGGTCTCTTCGGTGGGGGTCGCTTCGGTGGTGATCGCTTCGGTGTCGGTGAGAGGTGATCGATGCGCACCACGCGCCTCGACGCTCCCTTCGGTGTCCGGCTCCATCTCGAGACGGACGCGCCCCTCGGTGCGGCCGAGCGCGAGACCTTCCGGAAGGCCTTCGGGGAGCACGGCCTGCTCGTGATCCGCGAAGGCGAGCTCGACGACGCCCGCCAGATCGAGCTGACGAGTCTCCTCGGGCGCTTCGAGCCCGGCGAGGACGGCGGGCCGATGCGCATGGAGGTCACGAACCAGCGCGACCAGACGACGGCCCCCGATGGCGAGCTCGTCTTCCACTACGACTATGCCTACGACCCGACGCCAATCCCCGCGATCGGGATGTACGGACAGCTCGTCGAGGGGGACGTGACGCCGACGGACTTCGTGAGCTCGTCGACGGTGCTGTCGCGGCTTCCGGCGTCGCTCGTCGAGGAGCTTCGGACTCGCGAGGCGGCGCACGCCGGCTTCCTCCACCGGCTCGATCGGCCGGATGAGCGGAGCGTCGAGCCCGAGCCGCTGATCGCGCGCGGCGAGCCCGACCAGGGGCCCGAGCCTTACTGGACGCATCATCCGGCGATCTTCGCGAACGCTCTCGGCGTCGAGACGCTCTTCCTCTGTCTGCAGCACACGGACCGCCTCCTCGGACTTCCGCATACCGTGAGCGACGGGATCCTCGAGGAGGTCTACGAAGCGCTCTACGCGCCCGAGCAGGTCTACAGCCACGCGTGACAGGCCCACGATCTCGTGATCTGGGACAATTTCACGGTCCAGCATGCGCGCCCCGAGCCGCGGGACGGGCCGCGGACCTTGCGTCGCTATCACGTGTCGGAGACCGACCTGACGATGCTGCGCATTCTCGAAGGTCCGCGGGCCGGCACCCACTGCACGCCGACCACCAGCGCGGCCCACCGGAAGCAGCTCGCTCCGGGCGACCGGCTCGAGCTCGTGCTTCCCGAGGCACCTCTCTACGAGTGCGTGCGGGTGGCGACGCTCGAGAACTCGGGCCAGGTGTGCTCGCCAGTGGGGTCGTTCATCCGGGCTCCTCTGAGAGACTCGGGGTCGCCACACCCACCGGGATCTCGGAGCGGAGCCTCGGATGAAGAGCCACGCGAATGCGCGGACCACGGAGAAGACCGGAGCAGATCGGGTGGACTGGGGGGGCTGCCGGGGGAAGACGAAAGCCGAGACGTCGCGGCAACGAATGACTGCCGCGCGCTACCCTCCGGGCAAGGAGACTCCACGATGCCCCATCCGGCCCTCAGCCCGAACAGAGTCGCAGTCATCACCGGCGGGGCGAGCGGAATCGGGCTCGCCACGGCAATTCGGCTCGCCGAGCGCGGGCTCCACGTGTGCATTGCCGATCGGGATGAAGCCGCGCTCGAGACCGCAGCGGAAACCGTCGCGAACGCCGCGCACGGGGCCGGTATGACGGGCTCACGCGACGTACTCGCGATCCCGACCGACGTCTCGAGCCTGGAATCGGTCGAATCCCTGCGCGATGCCGTCCTCGAGCGATTGGGCGAGGTGGCCTTCCTCATGAACAACGCCGGGGTGGGCGGAGGCGGCAGCAGCTGGGGAGGCCTCGAGGGATGGCGGAAGGTGCTCGGCGTCAATCTCTGGGGCGTGATCCACGGCCTTCAGGTCTTCACGCAGGTGATGATCGATCAGGGAACCCCCTGCGCGATCGTGAACACGGGCTCGAAGCAGGGCATCACCAATCCGCCCGGCGACGCCGCCTACAACGTCTCCAAGGCGGGCGTCAAGAGTCTGACCGAGTCTCTCGCCCACGAGCTTCGCAACGTGGAAGGCTGTCGCGTGTCGGCGCATCTGCTGGTCCCCGGCTTCACCCATACCGGGATGATTCGGCGATTCGTCGAGGAGCGACCGCCGTCGGCATGGGTGCCCGAGCAAGTGGCTGACCATCTGCTCGCCGCGCTCGAGCGCGGCGACTTCTACGTGCTCTGTCCCGACAACGAGGTCACGGCCGAGATGGATCGTCGTCGTATCGCGTGGGCGGCAGGCGATCTGATCGAGAATCGGCCGGCGCTCTCGCGCTGGCATCCCGCCTACCAGGAGGCATTCGAGGCTTTCGTGGGGGGGAGGGATTAGGGAACGTACGAGGTCACTCCCATGAGGCGCATCGTCGGGGAGCCGGCGGGCAGGGAGTCGCGGCCTCCGGCCCGCGCGTACAGACCTCTCCGGCGCTCGCCGGGGGACGTCTCTCCGTGGTGTCGCTCAGCGAACGGCTCTGCGTCCTCGACGCGTCCGCCTCTAGGGCAGCTGGACTCTCACCGGGGAACCGCTGTTCCGGGTCGCCGATCTCGGGACGCCGAGCTGCGCCACGGCATTCCCACCCCAACACCAGACTTCCGAATCGGTCGTCAGGCCACAGGCGTGGTCATAGCCGACCGTGAGCGTGGAGAAGACGTGATCCCCCACGACGGCCGACGGTACCCGGGCGATCAGAAAGTGCCGATCGGCGATCCCGGGCTGACCGATGTCCCCGGTACCGAGCATTCCTTGCGTGCCTTCGCCCCAGCACCAGGCTCGCCCGTTCTCCGTCAGACCACACGCACCCGAGGTGAAGCGCTCGATCGACTTCCACCGATGATTTCCGGAGACGGGATGCGGGACCCGCCGGTCCGTCTGGGTGCCGTCGCCCAGTCCGAATTGACGGTTGTGGCCCCAACAGAGGCCCTCGCCGTCCAGCGTGACGCCGCAGGTCGCGACTCCGCCGATGGAGATCGAGCGAAATCGATGATCGCCCGACACGGGAGCCGGCACGAATCGGTCCGTGGTCGAGCCGTCACCCAGCTGGCCTTTGTGGTTGGTGCCCCAGCAGAAGGCCGCGCCCACGTCCGAGAGTCCGCAGGCATGCTTGCGCCCCACCTCGACGTCCACGAAGTGAACGTTCGATAGGACGCGGGAAGGGGAATCGACGTCGACGCGGTCACCCGATTCCCGGTCGTTCCCGAAGACGCCCTGCTCGTTGCGCCCCCAGCACCAGATGCTGCCGTCATCGCCGACGGCACATACCGCGACTCCGGTCGAGCTCATGTCGCGAAACTGGAGAGACTCGACGAGTGGCCCACGCGTCAGCAAGCTGGGCGTCCTGCGGATCTCCGGCCCCGCAGAGCTGCCCGCCGGGCGAATGCCGAAATCATCGTATCCGATACAGTAGACCCGACCGTCGAGCCCGAGAAGGCATGCGTTCCCGAAGTCTCCGTCGACTTCCGAGAAGCGCTTCGGGGATGGCAGACGTGCCGGCCGACTCGACCCGAAGCCGAAGCGGGAGATCTCTCCCCAACACCAGACCTCACCGCTCTCCGTGATGGCACATGTCTTCTCCAGGGACCCTGACAGGCTACGGAATCGCGGAGTGTCCGCCGTCGCTTCGGGGGTGACCATCGCGATGGCGACGAACCCGGCGACGGCCATCACGAGTCGCTCTCGATCCCTTCGTCTCATCTTCGCTCGCCTCGCGGATCGCCCCCGCTCTATTCGCAGGACCATCCATGCTTCGGGTAGAACTCGACGCGTCGGTCGCCATATTGGCCTTCCCACACGCCCTGACGGATCGGGCGGGCTCGATACGAGCTTCGGCCTTCGACACCGAAGACCGACCCCCGGGCAGGATCCCGAAGGCCGCAAGAATCCGCATAACAGATACATCGCGCCGTGACCTGCCTCGGCTCGGGCGGGCGAGCGGGCGAGGGGTGGGGCGGACTCGGTCGAGGACGAGGAGGCGCTGCGGCGTTCGCGCTTCGCTCGAGCGTCCACATGGCGCTCCACCATCCCGGGGCGATCTTTCCGGCCGTCAGTGCGCCATGCTCGATGTGGAGGTACTGGTCCGGCTTCCAGCGATTACGGAATCGCACGTAGCCCGTGTCCTGCACCGGCTCGAGCGTCCACATGGCGCTCCACCAGCCCGGCTGGATGCGACCGGAAGCCAGCCGCCCGTGCTCGATGTGCAGGTACTGATCCCGCTTCCACTTGCTGCGAAGCCGGACCTCGGGACGCCCCGGCACGCGCTCCTGCTCCCATTGGGCGCTCCACCATCCAGGTTGGATCGAACCTGCCTGAGCACTGCCATGCTCGATGTGGATGTATTGGTCCGGCTTCCAGCGGTTCTTGATGAAACGGTACTCCTGAGCGGATGCCTGCGAAGAGAAGAGAGCCACGCCCGCTACCAACACCGACAGAAGAAAAGCCTCACCCGATCGAAAAGACATGAGTTCCCTCCATGAATCGCTCGCGAGATCCCATCGGACTCCGCGGCTCGAATCGACGGCGAGACCGATTGCAGCTCGCGAGGATCGCGCTGCTCGGGGATCACTCGATCCCGGAATCTGCTCCAGCCGGGACTCCGAGCTTCCGGTCTTCGTTCAACCCGCTCCAGGGTCCCCTGGCGGCCTCTTCGGGTGAGCGAAGCCAGTCTACACGTTCTCGTCGATCAGATCGCCTTCGAAGTGCCGATCCCGACACCCCGGGTTCCTGCCCTTTGGCGCTAGAGATCCGGGAGGCTGGCTCTCGCACCATCGAAGCGCACGTGGCTGGCGAGCATCGACGCTCGCGTCACCTCCCTCATCCAGGACACCTTCGACCTGGGCCGCATCGAGCACAGGGCTGGGGCACCGCTCCGTCGGGCGCTGTCGGCTTCTTTCAGGCTCGCGATCCGCAGGAGCGCACACGCCCGGCCGCCACCGCAGTGCCGTCGCGACCTCGATCCAGATGGATCTCCCTCGTGAAGACCTGTCTGACCGGAGAGCCCGCCGACACGATGCGGGACGAGGCGAAGCGCATCGTTCCCGATGCGGAGGTCGTCCGTATCCACGCCGACGGTCGCTTCGACGCCGATCCGGAGGGAGAAGGACCGAGCTCGAGGTTCCGCGTCTCGTAGTGCAGCAGAGAGAGCGTCTTCTCGAGCGGCTTCGAGATCCAGAACGAAGTGATCACGAGGAAGAAGCAGCTGGTCATCCGAAGAGCGAGGGATCACTCTTCCTTGCGGATGTCGAGCACCGCGCGGCCGAGCGGAACGGTCATCGTTCGATCCTCTTGCTAGAAGACGTCGACCCGGCCCTGGTCGACCGCGTCGCGGAGATGCTCGATCCGCCTCCAGAGATCCTCGATCTCGTCCTCGTCGAGGCCGATCTGAATCGTACCTCCCTCGAGGCGTACGCCTTCTTCGGGATCGAGGTTCCGTGTATGCGGCACGTTCACGAGGTGCCCGGGCCTGCGCCACTCGAGCTGCCCCACGACGCCCAGGCGCTCGACGTCCGCGTGGGTGAGGCGTCGCAGGCGGTCGATGGATGCCTCGCGCAGCGCAGGGACGCGCAGCTTCTTCCAGTTCGGTACGAACCAGTTGTACAGAAAGCCGCCGAAGGAAACTCCGTTGTCGACGGAGAAGACGCGCGGCGGGAGACCGTGTGCGGAGATGAGGAAGTTCCCGCGCCGACCGTCGGCGTGCTCGATCAGGTACATCGCGAGATTGAAGTCCGCGAGGCGCCGGGCGTAATCGGGGCGACGCAGGAAACGCTCGCGGTCGAGGATCTCGTCGGGCAGCGTCACCGACTGCAGCCAGATCGAGAGCACGCCGATTCGGCAGTTCGCGCCGCGCACCGTCGTCTCTCGGATGCGCCTGCCGCCCGCGAACTCGCCCGGCCGAAGGCAGCGGAGTCGGGACGTGGGAATGACGTAGTCCCGTGGATCCAGGAACAGCTTCTGGACTTCGTATGCCGCGATCTCTCGACGTGGCGAGTTGTTGAACGCGTCGAGGCGGCGAGTCGATGGCTTCCACTTGGCCGTGATGCGGATTCGTGGCTCGAGGAGAGCCAGGTCGACGCGTCGCGCTCCCGTCACGCCACGGCCTGCGTGCTCCGTTGCCAGGATGCGCAGGCGTCCTCGCTCCAGGAGCCGCTCGGCACGGACCGGGTCGATCGGCCAATGCGCCGACATGAATACGTTGCTCGTGTGACCTCGAGCGGCTCCTCGGCTTCTGAGAGCAGCGGGCTCGACCGCGTCGGCCGTGAGGGTCGAGCTGGGTACGAGGCTGGAGATCAGGAGGATCAGTTGAATCGATCGACGGGCAAGCAGGCGCATGGCTGGAAACTCCTCGGCTCGCGAGTGGGCATGGGATTCTTTGGATGCCCCCGGCGCGCTGGAGATTCCGTGCGACGGGTCGTGCTCCTGTGGCTGGCCCTGACTGCCGTGCCATGGACGGCGGTGGCTGCCGATCGGGAGGCGGCTATCTCCGGAGAGCTCTCCAGGCTGACGAACCGAGAGCTGGAGCGCCGCCTGGCCTTTCTCGAGACCCGATTCCGGGCTCAGCAGACCTACGCACGCTACTGGCAGACCGGGTTCACATCGGCCTGGGCGACGGGCGCCGTACTGGGCACGGTCGAGGCGAGCCTCAGCTCCGAGCCCGACAATCGCGTCCCCGCGATCGTCACGGCGGCGAAGGCCGCGATCGGGACGACGAAGCTGCTGGTCTCACCGCATCCCGCTCGGTTGGGCGCTGCGCCGCTCGAGATCCAGCGGGAAACCCGCCGAGCCACCCTCGAAGCGAGAGTGCGTGCGGGGGAGCGCCAGCTCCTGGCCATCGAGCACAAGGCCCACGAGCGACGAAGCTGGGTCGCGCACGCCGCCAACATTGGTCTGAACGCTCTCGGAGGCGGTATCATCGTGGCAGTCGGGAACCCCTCGGATGCGATACAGAATGTCGGCCTCGGGATCCTGTTTGGCGAGGTGATGTTGTGGAGCATGCCGAAGCGTGGCATCGAGGATCTCCAGGATTACCGCGTGTTCGTCTCCGAGAGCGTGCGCCGGCCAGTCGAGCCGGCGACGAGCGTGGTGATTGCGCCCATGTCACGGGGCGCGAGGGTCGAGATCCGTTTCTGAGCGTGTCGGGAGTGAGTCGTCGTGAAGTCGCATGAAATCCCGGACCCTGTCGCCACTGACATGTGCTCCGACGGCGTCGGCCGATTCGACCTGCCAGCCGACTGGACGCAGAGGCTGCTCCTCGACCTGGCCGGCGAGACTCGCCAGTACGGCCTGCTCGAGAGCATCGTCGACCGGTTCACGGAGCTCGCCGACGTCGCACTCGCGCGTGTCTGGATTCTGCGCGACGGCGACTGTTGCGACGTCTGCCCGATGCGAGAAGAGTGCGCGCGCAACGTCGAATGCCTGCACCTCGTGGCCAGCGCTGGCCGAGATCCCCATGAGCCGGGAGCGGACTGGGGCCGCCTCGACGGTGACTTCCGACGCTTCCCCGTCGGTAGCCGCAAGGTGGGCGAGGTGGCCGCGTCGGCCAGCGCCATCTGCGTCGAGGACATGCGAGAGTCGCACCGTTGGATCGCACGGCCCGAGTGGGCCGAGCGGGAAGGCATCGTCGGATTCGGCGCGCAGCCCTTGATGCATCGGGGCGAGGTGCTCGGAGTGCTGGGTATATTCACGCGCAAGGTCTTCTACCCCGTCGCGCTCGCAGCATTGCGGGTGATCGCCAACCACGCGGCCGCGGCACTCGCGACCGCGCGCGCGTTCGAAGAGATCGAGACACTGCGCGAGCGACTCGCCCTGGAGAACGAGTATCTGCGTGGCGAGATCGACGAGGCCAACGCATTCGGAGAGATCCTCGGGACCAGCGCGGCGATCCGCCGTGTCGGAGAGCAGATCGAGCAGGTCGCGCCGACCGACGCGACCGTGCTCGTGCTCGGCGAGTCCGGTACGGGCAAGGAGCTGGTCGCACGAGAGATCCATCGTAGAAGCGAGCGCGCCGACCGGCCGATGATCCGGGTGAACTGTGCTTCGATTCCGCGCGAACTCTTCGAGAGCGAGTTCTTCGGTCACGAGAAGGGATCGTTCACGGGCGCGTTCAGAGCACGCCTCGGCCGGTTCTGTGCCGCGGACGGCGGCACGCTCTTCCTGGACGAGATCGGCGAGATCCCGCTCGATCTCCAGAGCAAGCTGCTTCGCGTACTGCAGGAAGGACAATACGAACGCGTCGGCGGGGATCAGACGCATACCGTCGACGTGCGCGTGATCGGTGCGACGAACGTCGACCTGGCCGGCGAGGTCGAGGGGGGTCGCTTTCGAGAGGACCTGTACTATCGACTCAACGTATTCCCGATCGAGGTGCCGCCGCTGAGGGAGCGGGTCGACGACATCGCGATCCTCGCCGAGCACTTCGTGCAGCTCGCAGCGCGCAAGCTCAAAAGGAACGTGCGGCTGCGTGAGGCGGATCGAGCGGCTCTCCAGGCGAGAGTGTGGTCGGGCAACGTTCGGGAGCTGCAGAACACGATCGAGCGCGCGGTCATCACAGCGCGAGAAGGGTGGGCTTGCTTCGACTGGACCACGCCCGGGATCCTGCCGGCACGAGCTGCTGCGTCTGGCGGGACGTCCGATGGGGACATGTCGATCGCGATCCGGACGGATGCCGAGATGCGTGCGTTGGAGCTGGAGAATCTTCGGCGCGCGCTCGAGCAGGCCGGCGGTCGCGTCTCCGGCGAAGGGGGCGTCGCCGAGATTCTCGGTCTCAAGCCGTCGACCGTGACGTCGCGTCTCCAGCGCTTCGGGCTGAAGCCCGCGAGCAAGCGGTGACGCGCGGCCCGTCCGGTGCGGGGGGCCGGGCCTTCCGGCGGTGTGTCTCTCGAGATCGTGAGACGAGATCTCGTGACGAGATCTCGTGATCACGATTCTTCGAGAGTCTCTCGCGCGGTGGCGGAAAGAGCGATTCCACAGGCAAAACGAGCACTTGTGCGGACTTCTCGGATTGGCACGCGCGCTGCAAACGAGCCTCCTCGAACGCATTGATCGCTCCCGTCGCAGTGACGCGACAGCGAATCGATCAGGCCCGACGAGAGGTATCGCAGCGCGATGGACTTCCAATTTCCGACCCCCACCCCGACTCCCGTTGACTCCCTGATCGACGATCAGGCCCACGCCGCTGACGCGCGCCCGCTCCGACCCCGGCGCGCCTCCCGGCCGGTGGTTCATGACGAGAGCTGGCTGATCGACGGCCTGCGGCTCGGTGACGACGCGGTCTTCGAGTGGTTCATGGATCACTACCACGAACGACTGCTCGCAGTGGCGCGTCGCTATCTCAGCGAGGAAGATGCGAGAGACGCAGTGCAGGACGCGCTGATCGCCCTGATCCGCTCGATCGACGGATTCGAAGCGAAGTCGGCGCTTTCGACCTGGCTGCATCGCGTGGTCGTCAACGCCTGCTTGACGAAGCTTCGCAGCCGCCGCCGCAAGCCCGAAGAGAGCCTGCCGCCGACGCTCGAGCAGGTCCTCGCCACGAGCGCGGAGGCCGGTCTGGATCGAGCGTTCGAGACGGCAGAGGTCGATGCGTGGGTGCAGGATGCCATTGGCTCGTTGCCCGAGCCGCATAGGACCGTGATCCAGCTCCGCGACATCCGGCAGCACGACACGCGTCAGACGGCGACGTTGATGAACATCACGCCGGCCGCCGTGAAGACCCGGCTCCATCGCGCTCGCAAGATCCTCCGCGAGCAGCTCGAGCGAGACACGGCCGCCGTCGCGTGATCCTCCTGCGGCCGTGCCGCCCATGCTCGTCGATCGGTTCGTGTACCCGACGGACCCCTCTCGAGGGAAGGAGAACGATGCTTCATCTGTACGACTTCCAGCTTTCCGGTAATGCACACAAGGTTCGAAACATGTTGTCGATCCTGGATCTCGACTACGAGCGAATCGGTGTCGATCTTCTCGCAGGGGACCAGCACCGCGTCGATTTCAAGGTGATGAATCCGTTCGCGAGAGTCCCCGTGCTCGTCGACGAGAACGTGGTCATCCGCGACTCGAGCGCCATCCTCGTGTATCTGGGCCGGAAGTACGGGCGAGGGCGCTGGCTTCCCGTCGACGCACTCGGCGAGGCGCGCGTCGCTGAATGGCTTGCCACCGCGAGCACGGACCTGGCCGACGGGCCCGGGCGCGCGAGGCTGATCCGGATCTTCGGCACGTCCGGGGACCTCGAGGCCGCGTCGCGACAGGCCCACCATGTCCTTTCGATCTTCGACGCGCACCTGGCGAACGTCGCCTACCTCGTCGGGAGAAGGCCGACGATCGCGGACATCGCGAGCTACACCGATCTCGCGCTGGCGTCCGACGGTGGTATCGAGGTCGACGAATACCGAAACGTCCTGCGCTGGTTCGCTCGCCTGGAGAGCCTGTCCGGATTCCAGCGCGCACCGCTTCACGTCGGCGCTTCCGATCATGCGGGCTGACGCGCTCGCTCACGGTCGATCCGGGTTCGGTCGCAGTCGGACCGGCCGCAGGCGTCACACGCGCGACGGCTTGCCGCCTCTCGTGGTGACCAAAGTGCGCCCGCCGGCATCTGATCCTCGACAGCATTTCGGAAAGGCCACGCTTCGATCGGACGGATCTGTCGGAGAGCAGGAATGTCGATGCCGCCCACGGATCGATTCGAACGTGCGGTCACGAGATCCATCAGGACGAGAGAATCGATGCTCGCCCGCCAAGCAACACATGGAGGAATGTCGATGAAGAAGATGATCGAGCTGCTGGGAATGATTGCATGGATCGGCTTTGCCGCGTCGAGTGCACTGTCTGCGCTACCCGATCCCGGCATGGAGGTAGAGAAGGGGCGCACGGCCCTGGTCGTGACGGATCCGCAGAACGATTTCCTGAGCCCGAAGGGTGTCGCCTGGGGCGTCGTGGGAAAGAGCGTCGAGGCCAACGACACCGTCCCGAACATCGAAGCGCTCTTCAAGACGGCGAAGGCCGAAAGGATTCCCGTCTTCGTGTCGCCGCACTACTACTACCCTCATGACCACGAGTGGAGATTCGAAGGTGCGCTCGAGTCGCTGATGCACCAGATCGGCATGTTCGACCGCAGGGACGCGCTCGACGTGACCGGATTCGAGGGGTCTGGCGCGGACTGGCTGGTGCACTACAAGCCGTACATCAATGACGGTCGGACGACGATCACGAGTCCCCACAAGATCTACGGTCCCGAGACCAACGACCTGGTGCTACAGCTGCGCAAGCAGGGCATCGACAAGGTGATCCTGGCCGGCATGTCCGCCAACCTCTGCACCGAATCACACATGCGGGAGCTGATCGAACAGGGATTCGAGGTGGCCGTGGTATCGGATGCAACAGCGGCGGCGCAGGTGGAAGAAGGCGATGGCTACGCGGCTGCGCTCGTGAACTTTCGTTTCATCGCGAACGAGGTATGGACCACCCAGGAAGCCGTGAAGGCAATGCGAGCGCACTGACCACGTGGCCGATCGCTCAGGACCGGGGCGCCATGGCGGCGTCCCGGTCTCATGGCCCTCCGATCGAAAGGACGTCGTCGTGACCGACCCCCGACCGCCGATGCCCCCATTCGACGTCGAGGCCGCCGTACGGAAGGTCCGGCTGGCCGAAGATGCCTGGAACCGTCGCGACCCGCTCGAGGTCTCGCTCGCGTATACCCTCCACAGCGCCTGGCGAAACCGCTCCGAGTTCGTCGACGGAAGGGAGCAAATCGTCCGATTCCTCGAACGCAAATGGACCAGGGAGTTGGACTATCGACTGATCAAGGAGCTCTGGGCGTTCACGGAGAACCGCATCGCAGTGCGGTTCGCCTATGAGTGGCGCGACGAGTCGAACGCCTGGTTCCGGTCGTACGGTAACGAGAACTGGGAGTTCGACGACGACGGATTGATGCGCCGACGCATCGCGAGCATCAATGATCTGGCGATCACCCATGCGGAGCGCCTGTACCTCTGGCCGCTGGGACCCCGTCCCAGCGATCATCCGGGGCTGAGCGAGCTTCGACTATGAGTCTGTCGGGGCTCGCAGGCCGTGCCTCCTTCTAAGAGACCTGTCAGCGCACGGGTCGGCTTCGCGAGCAGGAGCGAGACCTACGTGACGGCGGCGCCGAGCCGCTCCTCGGCTTCACCTCGATTCGGGTACGCCGAATACCCACCGCGCCCAGCAGCACCCCTCTTCGTGGAGCCGCGAGAACTTGCTCTTTCTGGCGGAGCGCGCCTTCTCCTCGAATCTCGACGGCTCCATGCAAGAAGCGTCGCGGCGGGACCTCGTGGCCACGGCATTCGCTGAAAGGGTGTCGGCGCCGGGGTTCTGGTCTTTCGGAGCGGAGCCGGGCACCATTCGGGGGCAGGCCGATCGACAAGGAGGACCAGGATGAGCGAGTGGCCGATTCCGTCGTCGGAGCGGATGAACGAGATCTTCGAGAGCGTGAAGAACTGGGGGCGTTGGGGGCCGGACGACGAGCGCGGCGCGCTCAACCTGATCACCGACGAGTGCCGCCGGGCCGCAGCGGCTGCCGTCCGCCACGGCCGGGCCGTGAGCTGCGGTCGGGACATCGCCGTGGAGCCGGATCTCGACAACCCCCATCCGGCGCTGCACATGATGATCCAGGCCGGGGATGACTGCGTGATCCCGGGCTACGGGCTCGAGACGACGCTCGACTTCGTGGGGCTCTCCTTCCACGGCATGGCGAGCTCGCACATCGACGCGCTCTGCCACGTCCTGCGCAAGGGGAAGATGTACAACGGCTATCCCGCGAACGAGGTGAAGAGCACGGGCGCCCGTCGCAATGCGATCTCCGTGGCCAACGACGGCATCGTCGCGCGCGGCGTGCTCTTCGACATGCCCCGCACCCTCGGCGTCCCCTGGCTCGAGCTGGGTCAGCTGATCACGCCGGATCAGTTCGAGGCCGCCGAGGCCGCCCAGGACGTCCGCGTGCGCGAGGGCGACGTCCTCGTCGTCTGCGTAGGCCGCGACGCGCGACGGGCGGAGCTCGGCAACTGGGTACCGGTCGAGGGGGGCATGGCGGGCCTCCATCCCGAATGCCTTCCCTGGCTCCACGAGCGGGGCGTGGCCGTGCTCGGCTGTGACGGCATCTCCGACTCGCTGCCCGGGCTGGCGATCGAGGACTGGCCGATGCCCATCCACGAGTGCACGCTGGTCGCGATGGGCGTCCACCTGCTCGACAACCTGAAGCTGGACGAGCTCTCGAAGGCCTGCGACGAGCTGTCGCAGTGGGAGTTCCAGCTGAGCGTGGCGCCGCTTCGGATCGCGGGCGGCACGGGCTCGCCCGCCAATCCGATCGCCATGCTCTGATACGCTGTCGCGGGACAGGACACCGCGCCCCTCTCACGATCCCCTCGCGCCCGACCCCCGGCGGCTCAGGGGCCTCCGTGCAGGGCCGGGAACCGAGCCTTGCCTGACATCGAGTCGCTCGAGCCGAGGGGCTCTCCCGGAGCGCCGAGCAAAGGAGGAGTGACGATGAGCGAGACGACCCTGGAGGCCCTGGCCAGCGAGGTCGCCGAGCTGCGACAACGCGTGCAGGAGCTCGAGGACAAGGAGGAGATCCATCGTCTGACCCGCGAGTACATGCAGGCCATGCACGACGCGCGCTGGGAGGACGCCGTCGCCTGCTTCGCCGAGGAGGCGAGCTACGACCACGGCATCCTCGGCGAGCTGCGCACCAAAGCGGACATCGAGCAGTTCTATCTCGAGTTCATGCCGGGCTTCGAGGGCGCCGGCGGCTGGGCCTTCGACATGCTGGCGAACCCGACCGTCACGGTCGACGGCGACGACGCCTACGGACGTTGGTTCCTCCTGACCCTGTTGATCGACCCCGATACGCAGAAGCCCGCCTGGAGCATCGCGACCCTCGACTACGAGTACAGACGAGAGCGGGGACGTTGGAAGTTCTCGAAGAACCACTGCATCCACGAGCACATGCTCTCGCCCTACGACGAGGGTTGGGGACCCGACGGCGGCTCCCGGGTCTCGGAAGCGACCGATGCCGCGCCGCAGGTGCATTTCGAGACGATCCGGAGTCAGGGCGGCAAGCAGCGTCCCGGACGGCGCACCCGGTCCATCCGAGGCTGGAGCGTGCCCACCCTCGAGCCCGAATGAGCGCCCGGGAGCCGAGATCAGGACTCGACGCCCCGAGCACGGTCTACACTCTCCGGCTGGAGCGCGCGCCCTCGCGGCGCGATTGGCAGGGAGACCTCGAACATGGCGAGGGAAGAGAGCGGGCTCGAGGGCGATGGAGATTCCGGAGCCGCCTCGGGCTCGCGTCTCGAGCCCAGGGCCGAGGCGACGCTTCGGCGCATCAAGCGGTACAGCCAGCTCCTGGACGCGGCGTGGCGTGTCCCCGGGACGAGCTTCCGCATCGGGTACGACAGCCTGATCGGGCTCGTGCCCGGAGTAGGCGACCTGATCGGTGGCGGACTGTCTCTCTACCTGATCGGCGAGGCCGCTCAGCTGGGTCTGCCCAGAAGAACGCTGGCGCGCATGGCGCTCAACGCCGGATTCGAGGTCCTGATCGGATCGATCCCGATCGTGGGAGACGTCTTCGATGCGATCTTCAAGGCCAACCTGCGCAATCTCCGCCTGATCGAGAGAGCGATCGAGCGCGCCTGAGTCGAGGCGACGACCGGGCGCGGAGCGAAGGCGGGCGCGCGAGACCCACGCAATCCGGAGAATCGAAGAGATGACCTCCTCCAGCCCTCTCCCTCTCGAAGGCCGCGTGGCGGTCGTGACTGGCGCCGGCCGCGGGATCGGTCGCGCGACCGCGCTCGCCCTCTCTGCGCAGGGTGCAGCCGTCGTCGTCAACGATCTCGGCGTGACGCTCCACGGGGAGACGGGGGAGCAGGGGCTCGCCGAGGCCGTGGTCGCAGAGATCGAGGCGGCGGGCGGTCGCGCGGTCGCGAGCCGCGAGTCCGTCGCCGAGTGGCCCGATGCCCAGCGCATCGTGGCGACGGCCCTCGACCACTTCGGCCAGCTGGACCTCCTGGTGAACAACGCGGGGCTCTCCGTGAGCATCCCGATCTGGGAGACGGAGCCCGAGCTCTTCGACCGCGTGGTGAAGAGCCACGTCTACGGGAGCTTCTTCTGCCTCCGCGCCGCGCTCCCCCACATGATGGAGCGACGCTTCGGCCGGGTCGTGAACCTCGTCTCGCGGGCGGGGCTCATCGGCGTGCCGGGGACCTCGGCCTACGCGGCGGGCAAGGGCGGCGTCTTCGGCCTCACGAACGTCGCCTCGCGCGATCTCGCGCCCCACGGCATCACGGTGAACGCGGTGAACCCGGCAGCGACCGAGACGCGTCAGGTCTCGACGGCGATCGAGCAGCTCGAGAAGGCGGGCGAGGACGAGCGGCGACGAGCCGAGGGCCTGCGCGCGGCGCTGCAGCCCCCGGAGCAGGTGGCCGCCCTCATCACGACGCTCTGTCACGACGCTTCCGCACGCTTCAATGGCCAGGTCTTCTACATCGAGAAGGGGCGCGTCGGCCTCTTCCATCCGCTCGAGGTCCAACGCGAGGCGACCACCTGGGATCCCTGGACCGTCGAGTCGCTGCTCGAGGCGACGGCCCGGCTCGAGCCCTTCTCGCTGGGTACCGTCTACGGGAGCTGAGGCCGGGAACGACCCGCTCGGTCCCAGCGCCGAAGCACGGGTCGGACCGCTGGCGGCCCTGCCGCACGAGGAGGAAACCATGACCGTTGCCCCCGCAGCCACTGGGACGTCCACATCGCGTCCAAGCCCCGTCGTCCCCGACCAGGAGGTCGTGATCGTGGGATCGGGCTTCTCTGGGCTCGGGGCGGCGATGGCGCTGCGCAAGCTGGGCATCGAGCGCTTCGTGATCCTCGAGCGCGAGGAGGCGTTCGGCGGAACCTGGGTCCAGCATGACTACCCGGGGCTCGAGGTGGACATGCCCTTCTTCGCCTACTCCTACCCCTTCGAGCCGAAGTCGGACTGGAGCCAGCTCTACCCGACCGGCGAGGAGCTGGCCGAGTACACGCGCTCGGTCGCCGAGAAGCACGACCTGGTACGCCGCATCCGCTGCGGAGTCACGGTGGAGGAGGCCCGCTACGACGAGGCCGCGAATGTCTGGCGCGTGCGCCTCGCGGGCGGAGAGGAGCTGGTCTCGCGCTTTCTCGTCAACGCCACCGGCCTGCTCGTGATCCCGAAGATGCCCGAGATCGCCGGCATCGAGGACTTCGGCGGCAGGATCATCCACACCGCCCGCTGGGATCCCGACGTCGACCTGAACGACGCGCGCGTCGCCGTGATCGGGACCGGCGCGACCTCGATCCAGGTCGTCCCGGCGATCGTCGATCGCGTGAAGCGCATGGAGGTCTATCAGCGGACGCCCATCTGGCTCATGCCGAAGCCGAATCCGAAGCTCTCTCCGCGCTTCCAGAGGGCGCTCCGCCGCTTCCCCTTCCTGCACACCGCGATGCGCTGGTCCGCGAACCTCGTCGTCGAGCTCATGCTCGGTCTGGGCTTCGTGCGCTACACGCGCTTCCCGTGGATCTTCCGCTCGATCGAGAGGCAGCTCGTGAAGTTCGTGCGCGCCGAGGTCGACGACCCCGAGCTGCAGGAGAAGCTGATTCCCGACTACCCCTACTTCTGCAAGCGGCCGAGCTTCTCGAACACCTTCCATGCCACGTTCAACCGTCCGAACGTCGACCTCGTGACCGAGCCGATTCAGCGCGTGACGAAGGACGGCATCGTGACCGCCGATGGCAAGGAGCGGGCTACGGACGTCCTCGTCTGCGCCACGGGCTACCAGGTCTTCAACCGCAAATGCGTGCCCGGCTACGAGATCATCGGCCGCGATGGCCGCAACCTCGGCGAGCTGTGGGAGAAGGAGCGCTTCCAGGCCTACGAGGGTGCGACGGTGCCGGGATTTCCCAACCTGTTCCTCTACATGGGCCCCTACTCGACCGCGGGCATCTCCTACTTCACGATGATCGATACCCAGACGAAGCACATGACCCGCTGTCTGCGCGAGGCGCGCCGCCGCGGCGCGGACTACATCGAGGTCCGCCAGGAGGCCCACGATCGCGATTTCGCCAAGATCCAGCGCCGCCGCGAGACCACCGTCTTCTTCGGGGCCAACTGCTCGGGCTCCAACAGCTACTACTACGACGAGCGCGGCGACACCCCGGGCCTGCGCCCGGTGACGGGTTTCGAGCACTGGCTCAACAGCCGGCTGTTCAGTCTCGAGAACTACGTCTTCGAGAGGCGACACTAGCGGCCACCCCCGACCAGGCAGGCGGTCGGCGGTCGCGCTCGGCTCGAACGGGACGGCCGTCAGCGGCGGGGGAGCAGCGCTATGCTCGCGCGACGGATGGCGAAGATATCGAAGCGCTGGCGGACGCGGATGCGTCTCGCTCTCGACGCGACGCCGCTCGGCGGACGCGCCGACCAGGCTCGCCGAGCCCGGCGTGCCCGCGCTCGTCGCCGCCCGGACGGCCCTTTCTGCGTCGATCTGCCGGATCTCACGGGCCGCGGGCTGCGCCCGGTCTTCCTCGAGCGCCAGAGCCGATATGCGACGGCGACCTCGGTGAAGCTGCTCGATCCCGAGACCCTGGTCTGCGCTTCGTTCCTCGAGAAGAGGCTCTATCTCGTCCGCTTCGATGCCGGACTACGGACCCATCGCATCCTCGACGAGATCCCGACGACCTGGCGCGGGCTCGCCGTCGAGACCGATCTCGCCGATGCCGACCCGACCGGCCGCGACATCGTCCTCAGCAGCTTCCACCACGGCTCGTTCACGCATTATCGGCGTGAAGGCGATCGACTCGTCCATGTGCGCGATCTGGACACCGGCCTCGCGACCCAGGTCCACGGCGTGCGCTTTCTCGATCGCCACGTCTTCGCGGGGACCCTCGGAAGCGAGCCGACCGGCCTCTGCTTCTTCGATCTCGAGCGCGGCGAGCCCATCCTGCGGCTCGATCTCCCGCTGAAGGCCCAGGATTCGGCATTCCTCTCGGACGGCGAGCTTCTCGCGATGACGGTTCACGGTGCCCCCCGTCATGCACCGCAGTCGCCCTACGCCTCTTCGATCTTTCGCGTCCGCTTCGACCTCGAGGCAGGTCGGGCCGAGGGCGTCGAGTCGCGGCGCTGGGAGGACAGCCACTTCGATGCCTGCGTCATCCACGCCGGCCGTCTCCATTTGACCGATCAGCGCAACCACTGTGTGCGCATCCTCGACGTGGACACGCTCGAGGACGTCGGCCGGATCGAAGGATATGATTTTCCCCATGGTCTCGACATCGGCTTCGGGCTGCTGGCGGTGTCGAGCTACGGCTCGAACGCCATCGACCTGCGGCCGATGGGGAATCCCGAGTCGATCGGGCTCTGAGCGACGCACGTGGCCACCCCCTGCCCACTTCCGTCTTTTTTCGTCTCGAAGGGGAGTCGAGAGGGGAAAGGAACACGGCGAGCCGGACGGTCCCTCTCGCACGGCGACTTGACATCGCTTCGCTCGGGCGTTCATTCCGCCGTATCGCCCAATGCGCCCGAGGAGTCGCTCCATGCATCGTCTATCCCTCCGTTCTCTCCCCGCCCTGATTCCTGTCCTGCCCCTCGTCCTCGTCGGCTGGATCGTGATCGGGAATCCCGCTACGGCCACGGCCGATACCGAGACGACGAAGCGGGATGCCGCGATCGTCGTCCACATCGGGCATGCCACGGACGACCTCCACGCCGCCTCGATGGGCATGAGCCTGGCGCGAATGCTCCAGAAGAAGGGCGGCCGGGTGACGGTCTTTCTCGATCGCGAAGGAGTGCGTCTGGCCGACGACGACATGCCGAAGGATCTCGGCTGGGGCAAGGGCAGCGACTCCGTGCGGACGATGCTCGCCGAGCTCGTGAAGGCGGGGGGGCGTGTCGGTCTCTGCCCGCACTGCGCGATGGCCGCCGGCATCGAGGAGGACGACCTGGTCGAAGGCGCGCTCATCCTCTCTGACGACGAGGTCGCCGAGCTCTTCCTGAACGCGGAGCGCGTGATCGACTACTGAGGCCGAGCGCGCCCGCGGCGCCGAGCGCGGAGAGCAGCACGACCGCCACGGGGACTCATCCGTGTCCGGGCGCCTCGGTGGTGTCGGAGGCCTCGGAGAAGAGCCGCGCGCCCTCCTTGCGGACCCGGCAGCCCGCGAGCATCGCATCGAGCGCGAGCAGCTCGAGTCCGTCCCGGAACCCGTCCAGGAGTCCCTCGATCGAGGCCCGTCCCTGCGGCGTGGCCAGGCAGGGGGCGAGGGCCGCCTCGAGCCGCTGCAGCATCCAGATCTGATAGGGGACGACCATGCGCCGGGATCGGATGCCACCGATCTCGAATTCGTGGGTGAGCGCCCCGAAGCCCGTCTGGGCCTCGAAGAAGCCCGGCGTCGCGGTGAAGGTCTTGCCCGGCAGCTCCTCCCCCGCCGTGTGTGCATCGCTGGCGATGAACGCGGTGAGGGTCGCTGCGGTGCTTCGCAGGACGGGCCACATCTCGTCGAAGAAGGTCGCGAGGACGGGCGTCAGGGACTCGGCCAGGCCATCGTCGGGAAGCCACTCACCGGCGTCGGTGGAGGCGATGCGGGGCACGAGCTGGCCCGCATCGTCGAGTCCGTAGAGCTTCTGGCCGTACATGCGGGCGTTCAGCGCCCCCTCGCCGCAGGTCCGCTCGACCCACTCGCAGACGAGCGGGAAATGCGTGCGCAGGGCGAAGCCCGAGACTGCGTCCCGATAGAGATGGGCATAGAGCGGTCCGAGCAGGCCGTAGTCGGCGAGGCTGGGACGTCCGCCCAGGACGTAGTCGTGCACACCGAAATGCGTCTCCAGACGCGAGAGCATCCGATGGAGGCTGGCCTGCCACGCCCCTTCCGTCGACGCATCGCAGCCGAGATGGACCAGCCCGGCATAGACGCCCTTGGGCCCGCTTCGAGAGGTCGAGATGCCGAAGGCGGCCTCGAAGAAGCCTGCTCCGGCCGCGCGTCGGGCCTCGCCGGACGCGCTCGGCGAGAGCATGGCGCCCCATTGCTGCTCGTTGAAACCGCGGTGGCTCGGAACGCGACCGTCCTCGCTGAAATACCAGCGCTCCCAGAAGGCCGGGACCACCATCCACTCGTCCGCCAGCAGCTCGATCAGGTAGGCCGCCAGTCGTTGGCGGGGAGAGGTCGAGGCCTCGGGCACGATCGGCGCCTCGGGATGCGCGCGCTCGCAGAAGTCGAGGATCTCGCTCGAGTCCTGGACCCAGACGCCGTCGGGGGTCTCGAGCTGGGGGACCGCACCGCTGCCCGAGCGCGCGGTCAGGAGGCCGGCGATCAGCTCGGGGGTCGCCAGGATGTCTTCGAAGCCGGGTCCGAGCGCGCCCTGGCTCTGCTTGAATCGGAGATAGGCGCGAACCTTCCCGGAGAAGTAGCTGTGCTCCCACGAGAAGAGGCGATACATGAGACCTCCGTCGGGGGACGGCGCGGCGCGGCCTGAAGCAGCGCGAGGGCCCGGGGGTCGCTCAGCGTGCGTCGCGGCGCGACGAGCCGCGGGCGTCTCCGCCCTCGCGAGAGCCGTTCCGACCGCGTCCGCCGCCGCCGCTGCTCCCGCCTCGGCTGCTCCGCCGCCGTCGTCTCGACCGCGCCGGCGGCTGTGCGTCCTCGTCCCGGCCTGCCTCGGCGTCGACGCGCGAGGATCTCCGCTCGCGGGTCGGCGGCTCCGGCTCGCGCTCGACCTGCGCCGTCCGCGGCTCCTCGGACTCGCTCTCGGCCTCTCTCACGGACTCCCGCTCCGGAGCCTCGTCCGGGGACCGCTCGGAGAGCGTCCAGTACGCGGCACAGATGCCCGCCAGCGTGCGCAGTCCGTCCTCACTCTCTGCGGCCTTGCGGAGATGGGGCAGCAGGCGCTCGACGCGCGCCTTCGTCTCGGGCTCGGGGTGGGCGGCGTTCTCCTCGTCGGCGCGCGCCTGGAGCGTCTTCCACTCCTCCTCGAGCCGGCCCTCCTCGCGCTTCTTCTCCCGCAGCTTCGCGCGGCGGGCGACGTCGCGCTCCGTGGGGGCCTTGCGCTCGGTCATCGGAATGCCCGAGACGATCTGCATGTGCTTGAAGTTGCCGATGTCGAGGCCGGAGACCAGCGAGATCGCGACGCCCGACTTCCCCGCTCGTCCCGTTCGGCCCGTGCGATGTACATAGACCTCGGGCGAGTCGGAGGTCGTGTAGTTGATCACGTAGGCCAGGTCGCTGATGTCGATCCCGCGAGCGGCGACGTCGGTGGCGACCAGGAATCGGAGCTTGCCGGCCTTGATCTTGTTCATCGCCTTCTCGCGCGCGGCCTGCGGCAGGTCGCCCGAGATCTGGTCGATGTTGAAGCCGCGCTTGGAGAGGAAGGACGTGATGAAGCGGACGTCCGCCTTCGTGTTGCAGAAGATGATCGCGCTGTCGGGGTCCTCGTACTCGAGGATGCGCGCCAGCAGGTTCTCCTTCTCG